>CBFDBW010000195.1:0-5817 GCA_965603145.1 uncultured Syntrophobacterales bacterium | reverse complement strand
CAGTGGTCAGTTGTTTAAACGGCATAGAGCATGGGGCTAAAACGAAAACTACTTAATCCTGCATACCCTTCCCGGCTTGGGGTTTTGATGCCTTGCTGACAAGGTTTGAAAGAAAGTGGCTTTTTCAAAAGAGATCATAAAACAGCTTTTAGTGGGATCAACAAAGCAGAGACTGGCTTTGAGGGAGACCTATGCTCAATTGCCGTCCACCCGCTGTCGGCGGCGGACACACTGCTGCTCCCTGCTGCCTGAAATGAGCCTGGTGGAGGCTCTGACAGCAGTTCAACTCCTGGTAGATATGGTGCCCAAGGAAAGGCACCAGCTGAGTAGCCGGATGATTCACTACTTTTTTCTGAATCCGGTGGAAATTCTCATGTGTCCATTTTTAGAGGGCCAAGAATGTTTGATCTACCAGGACAGGTTTCTCGGCTGCCGGGCCTACGGTTTTTGGTCCAAAGGTTATTACCAGCAACAGGCTGAGCACAGCCGGCAGGCAAAGCGTCTGAGCCAGGAACAATGGCAGAGGTTGGGGGTTTCTCTGCCGCAGGCGGTGGTGGATTTCCATCTGCCCTATTGTCCATATGTGGAAGTGGAGGAAGATATGCCAGTGGATGATGAGCACCTCTTACATGCCTCGGATACCATAGAGGCCATTTCTGGACAGTTGGCGCCATGGCACGATTTCTTCCGCCAAAGATATTTCTCTGATTTGAGTTTTTTGTTGGTTTCCAATGTACTGGGCTCGAAGGAGGCGATTCAGCTTAAATTTGAGATCGTTCGCGATTTCCTCAGTACTGGCAGCAACGAAAGAGTTGACGCAATGGTTGGCAAGCTCGATGATTTCTTAGGAAATCTAATAGCCTGATAACATGAATAAATTGCATTTTTTACCTATTTTTTGTCATACCCAAAATGGGTAAAAAAGGGGTTTCGACTAATGTCTACTGAGCTTTTGGCCGACAGGATCTGTCTGATCACCGGCTCGAGCCGTGGGATCGGTCTGGGGGTTGCCCGGGTCTTTGCCGAAAACGGGGCCAGCGTCATTCTACATGGAAGAGATGAAAACGTATTGCGCCAGTCTTCGGCCACCTTGGTTGACCCGGTTAAGCATACCTATGTTGCAGCTGATCTGAATACAGCTCAAGGTCCACGGATCATTGCTGAAGGATTTCTCCAGCTGCAGAAAAAACTGGACGTACTTATCCACAGTGCAGGGGTTTTAGGCCCCAAGGTCCCACTGGCCAACTACCCTGAGGCAGCCTGGAATGACGTCCTCCGCGTCAATCTCACGGCTCCCTTTCTACTTACGCAGGCCCTGCTGCCCGCTCTCAGAAAGGGTGCAAATCCATCGGTGGTATTCCTTTCCAGCAGTGTTGGTCGCAGGGGACGAGCTGAGTGGGGAGGTTACGCGGTGACCAAGTTCGGTGTGGAGGGACTCACCCAGGCGTGGGCCGATGAGTTAAAGGGAGAAAACGTAAGAGTAAACGCAGTAAACCCAGGAGGAACCCGCACCCAGATGAGAGCAGCAGGCTATCCCCAGGAAGACCCACTGACACTACCGACCCCAGAGGAGATAGCACCTGTTTTTGTCTGGCTTGCTCGAGCTGATACCCAGATTACTGGCGAGAGCTTGGACGCCCGGGATTGGATAGGGAGGGAGCCAGCCTTTTAGGGAGGAGTATCCTATGCACAATTCAGGTGTCCTAATAGAAGCCGTTCGGGCGGGGATAAACCCCTCCCCTACATAATGATGAATTGTCTTAGCTATCGTAGCGCTAGCGGTTATCCCCATAGGCGTTAACTAGTGCCCATCCGGAAACCGCGTTTATGGGTGTCATTCTGAGGAGCAAGGCTACGAAGAATTTTATATTTACTGGATCCGCAGAGATTCTTCGCTTCGCTCAGAATGACATGGAGGAGTTTCCGGATGGAAACTAACTAAAAAGGTTAATGTAAACATGTACTGAATATCGAATGTCGAACAGCAGAACAAGGAACCGCAGAAATGTGTAATGATCACTTCGATATTCTGTGGTTCAAATATGACGGATTTTCGCATCTGCCGCAAAAGAGTACGCGGAAGCATCCTGGCTGTCTGGCCGGTGCGGAGACCTGCCTGCTGAAAAAGAGTTCGTGCAAGAGAAGCACTTATGGCAAGAGTTCCTGAGGTTGACTTGGGTGAATGTGTCGAATGTGATGGCTGCGTAGAAGTATGTCCTGAGGTATTTCGCCGCAATGAAAGCATGGGTTACATTGAGGTGATTGAATGTGAGAAGTACCCTGAGCTGGAGGTTCAGGACGCCATCAATTTCTGCCCCACCGGCTGTATTTGTTGGGTGGAAGAATGATAGTCAGGCAGGTTATTCAAGCTATAAAATCATCCTGGCCAGGTCTTCAGGTCTGAAATCAAGTGGCGAAAATAGTTTTTTTTCAACACCTTTGCAAATAGTAAAATTCATCCGCACCAGTTGGGAGAGTCTAGAATCATTTCTACCATAACGATCTATGATGTCGTGCATCCTCTCTGCCAGGCTGACCACAGAGGTGTGCAGTACCCTCTTATCAGCATAGTAGACAACTTCCTTCTCAGAATATACCCCATCAAGGGAATAATCTTCTAGCCAGACGTGCTCACCCACGATGTCCGCGATTTCATCAAACTGGTGTTGCAGACATATCTCTCTGCCAACAGTGGCGTGGTCACCACCACTCTGGATACACTGAGTTTTGGCGATGTCGTGTAGCAAAGCACCTGCCACCGCTTTCTGCACGGAAATCTTGACACCGGAATGAACAAGACCCGTAGAGATGACTTTCACGATGTCTGCAACCACAATGCTGTGCTCTTTGATGTTGTCCAACATCCGGTACTGCTCCATCAAAGCATAGCATTCTTTCTCTGTTGGTATCACGGTTTGATGTTCCTTCCTGGCATCATTTTACACATAATAATACTGATAAAGGATACCAGCAACGCCGTCCAGAACACAGCCTCTACACCCTTGCCGATGGATTCCCGGATGGCATTGAGGGCTGTGGAGGATAGTGACCCGACCATGTCCGGCTGCAGGAATTCCTGAATACTGTGGGAGAGCTGGGCTGCCAGCTCTGGCGGAATCTCAGCACGAAGTGGCGAATTCATAAGGCCATTGATGGCCTTGTCAAGGTAATGAGAGACCATGGCCCCGGAAATTCCAATGCCTATGGTACCACCCAGAGTTCTGGCAAATTGCTGAGATGAAGTGGCAACTCCCAAGTCACTCTCATGCAAGCTGTTCTGCACTTTTATCAAAGTTGCCACCGAAACAAAGCCCATACCAATACCAATTGGGCAAACCACTACACTAAAGTAGACTAGGCCAGTGGTAGCATTGAAGGTCAGGGTCAGAGCGATACTGATGAACATGAGGATAGCTCCGGCCACGCCTGTCAGTTTCTCTCCAAGTCTGTTCACCACTAGGCCACATACCAGGGCACCGGCCGACCACCCCAAACTGAGGGGAACCATGACAAGACCCAATTCCGCGGCAGTTCTTCCCAGAGTGCCTTGAATGAATAGGGGAAGGAATGCCAGCAGGGAAAATATGGCAAAACTGCTGAAAAAAGCAGCGCCATTGGGGAGGGTAAACCCGGGGATCTGGAAAAAATGCAAGGGGAGGATTGGTTCTGCGGCCCGCCGTTCTGCGTACCAGAAAATAACGCCGGCCACAACCGCAAGAAAAAACAGACCAAGAAGCTCCGGAGAGTACCAAGAGCGAGCTTCTCCGAGTAGGAGAAAAGCAAATAATAACGAGAGGATACAGGCTGTCAGAGTGAGGGCGCCAAGGTAATCAACAGTTGCGTCTGTTTTCTTGGGGCGTGATTCCTGGAAATATCGCAAAATAAAAAAAACTGCCAGGCTGCCAACGGGTACATTAATGTAAAAGACCCACGGCCAGGTCAAATAGGTGACAATAAGGCCTCCCAGCAACGGGCCCATAACACTTGAAACTCCCCAGACAAAGCTGATAAGACCCATCATTCTACCGCGCTCTTCCGGAGCAGATACCTCCGAAACCACGATGTAGGCGAGAGCAAAATTGCCGCCCGCTCCGATTCCCTGGAGGGCGCGCAGGAACACGAGTTGTGGCATGCTATTGACCATGCCGGCGAAAACAGAGCCAACCAGAAAAGCTCCCACCGCGAGAACAAAAAGCTTCTTGCTGCTGTAGAGGTCGGCAAGCTTGCCGAAGAGGGGCAAGGCAATGGTTCTGGTTAGCATGTAGGCTGAAAATGCCCAACTATAGAGTTCAAGCCCTCCCAGGTCGGCAACTATGGTAGGCATTGCCGCCCCAATGATGAGAGCATCCAGGGCGCCTAAGAAGACTGCCAAAAGGGCAGCGATCAGCACGAGAATTCGAGATTTTTTGGTCAATTCTACTGGCTCAGATAGGGAATTTTTCACAAGACGTAGCTCAGTTCCTATACCATTGCCGTTCATAGAGAGAGGGGCGCGTAAGAGTTTCTCTGAAAAGCCTTTCCAAAAAAGGCCGAAGGACCTAATATATCAGTTAAGCTTTCAGCGGTCAGCTCTCAGCTGTCAGAAAAGCGAAAAAGAAAATCAGCAACCTCAAAAGATTACTCTTCTTGGCGCGGTAATCTTTTTTCTAAAAGCTGAGTGCTGACGGCTGAAAGCTGATAACTTAAGAAAGATGAGAGTAAGACATGCATGAATCCGAGGGAATGCACTACGAAGGAACTATAATTCGGCCCCCAAGCGAAGCAATGAGTATACTCCTGCAGGTGACACTTGGGTGTTCGCACAACAAGTGCACTTTTTGTGGAACGTACAAAGACAAGCGTTTTACCATCAAGGATGACGATACCATTCTGGCCGATATCCTGTTTGCCTCCAAATACATGCACAACCAGCATCGCCTCTTCCTCATGGATGGCGATGCACTGATAATCCCCCAACGGAAACTGGTGTGGATATTGGACACGATCCAGGAACACCTTCCCTGGGTGAGAAGGGTGGGGGCGTACGGTAATGCCAAGAGCATCAAGATGAAGAGCGACGACCAGTTGGCTCAGCTGCAGGAAAAAGGACTTGGTATTCTTTACTTGGGGGTAGAGAGCGGTGACGATGAAACCCTCAAGAAAGTTTGCAAGGGGACGAGTGCAGAAAACCTCATCGAGCAAGGGAGGCGGGTCAAGAAAGCTGGAATCAAGCTTTCGGTAACGGTACTGCTGGGAATTGCCGGACGCTCGGACTCGCTCAGGCACGCCAAGGCGACGGGAGAACTTCTCAGCGCTATGGATCCAAATTACGTTGGGGCCCTCACTGTGATGCTTCTGCCAGGTACTCCCCTGGATGAAGATTTTAGAGAGGGTCGGTTCGAACTTCTTGACACGAGTTAGCTTCTTTTGGAATTGCGAGAAATGTTTCAACATACTCATTTAAATAGTGGACTTTTTATGGCCAATCACGCCTCCAATTATCTGCCCATAAAGGCAAGAATGCCCAAAGACCGGGAGAAAATCCTTGAGCTCATTGATGCGGCTTTGCGAGGCGAGGTTGATCTCAAGCCTGAATGGATGAGGGGGTTTTAGGTTGAGTCAGTTTAGCCAGTTAAGCCGGTTTGACTAGCATATCCGACCTAACCGGCAAAACGGGCTAAACAAACACGGGAACAAACAATCCAAGTCATTACTTTGCTTGGGAATACCTGACCAAGACCATGGCGACTTCGAACTGGGCCAAAGCCATAATCCACCTCGATATGGATGCCTTCTATGCAGCTGTTGAGGTACTAGACAACCCTGACTTGCAAGGAA
>CBFDBW010000194.1:0-5845 GCA_965603145.1 uncultured Syntrophobacterales bacterium | reverse complement strand
CGCCCCTCCATGTGTCGAAACGAGGCACTAAGCACTAGATACCCATAAGTCATTACACTTCTCGCATTCGCGCATCCGCGCTTCATTGTCATTTGGGCTTCGCCCGTCATTTATGGTCATTTGTGGTCATTCGCCATTGACGTCATTCATGGTCACTCATCATTACGACCTAGTGACAACAAATGACAGCGGAGCGTAGTGACGGCGAAACCGAATGACGCGAAGCATGTGACTACAAGTGCCTAGTGCTTAATTTTGAGTGCCTAGTATGAGTGTTTTCGGCCAGCTTTTATTTGCCCCAGGATGAATATGGGTATGAGGTTTGCATAGGAATTCTATCCACTTTGACATATGTGGAAAAAGTCTATAGGCTGCCGCCAATTTGACCAAGCAAACGTAGAGGGAATAAATGTTGCCCAAGAAATATAAAAAGCCGGCTCTCATATTGGCTGGGCTGGTGCTAATAGTTTTGATACTTGTTTTGTTCGTTCGACTCTACTTTACCGGCGAACTCATCGCCGCCTGGATCACACCTCCTTTGGAACATTATCTGCACCGCAACGTGACTTTGGCAGAGGCTAAGATTGGTTTTCGCGGTTTTCGCGTAAAGGGCTTGGAGATACGAAAGGAAGGTGCCAGTGCTCCATTGCTCAAAGGTGAAAAGCTTGAGCTTCGATGGAAATTCAAAGAACTATTAAAAGGTAGGATCGTCATCCACACCCTCGTATTTATCAGACCGGAGATCACCCTTGTCCGGCAGAAAGACGGAGCGCTCAACATTGCCGATCTCCTACCGGAGATAACCAACGCGGAAAAGACTGCACCTGCCAGGAAGAACCATAACAGAGAGTCCGCCGGTGTCCCCCTTTTCATTGCCTTGCTTTCTATGCAAGATGGGCAACTGAGATTCGTGGATCTTTCTCAGCAGCCCCAAGCAACGTTAAGAGTAAGCAACATCAGATCGCGCCTCACGGACTTTTCAACCAGTGCCCCCATTCCTTTCGAGATAGAGGGGCAAGTCCAGGGAACAGAAGAAAGATCTCTTGCCATCAATGGAACGTATGACCTGGCCAAGAATACTCTGAAAGGAAACGTAAATCTCCAAGGGATCGACCTTGCCACCCTGAGTCCTCTTATTGCCAGTAAGCCCTCTGACCTTATCCAACAGGGCAAATTGACGATGGAAGCATCCATGGCAGTAGAGGATTTCGACCACTTCGTGACCAAAGGCAGCCTGGCCCTTAGCGGGCTCAAAATAAAAAAAGACAAAAAATTTACAGAGACCCTCCAAATTGAAGCCGGTTTTCGACTGGATGCAGTTCGCTCCCAGCAGACCCTTGAAATAGGCAATCTTGATCTGGAGCTTAATGGTCAGAAAGCCAAGATCCAGGGCATTCTTACTCAGTGGCAGCAAAGGCCTCACCTCGACTTCACTCTGAGTTCGCCTCAAATTAAACTGGATGAACTCTTGGCACTATTACCCGCAACACCATCTCCGACCGAAACATCCAAGACGGACCCCGGGCAACCACCAGCACAGGATAAGCCTCTAGCTGAAAATGTGATGCCAGAAATTGGCTCTGGGTCAGCATCGCCCCCGGTTCTAACCGAACCGACGAAGAAATCTGAGGGAACACCGGAAAAGTCTGAAGTGAAAACCGAATCGGTCCCAGGTACTGATCAAAGTAAAGAAGTGCTGGTGAAGCCAGTTGCGTCGAGTCCCACAGCCGCAGCTAATCTACCGTCTACAGTTAGCCAGTCAGGACCAAAGCCCATTCCACTGGATGCCCAGGGAGAGATTCATCTGGATTGGTTCTTATACAATAAACTGGTTGTAAGTAATGTGGACTGCCAGCTTATCCTCCAAAACGGCAAGCTTCGAGTGGAACCGCTATCAGCATCACTTTATGGTGGTGCACTAGGAGGAAGTGTGAAGGGTGATGTAGAGTCGCCGGGCCCGCCCTTTCAATCCGTCGTTTACACTGAGAATATACTCCTGGACGAGATCATAGCTGCTTTTTGGCCACAAACGAAGGGGAGCTGGTCAGGTAATGTTAACCTGATCTCTCGAGCAGAGGGGAGTGGTGCCGATCTGTCCGCACTTCAGTCCCGCATTTATTTGAACATCAATGAGGCGGAGTTCTCTGGACATCCCCTCTTTGTCAAGTTTGCAGAGTTGTTCCAAGCGGAAGATCTTCAACAGCTACGCTTCTCCCAGGTCACTGCAAGGGTACTTACCAGCCAGGGAATTGCCACTCTCAAAAGGTTGCATCTGGTGGGGCCAATAGTCCAAGCAGAAGGTACTGGCACCGCGAGTCTACTGGACAAAAAGCTTGACTTGCATCTGTCCCTCCAGATCCGAGCTCAGTATGTTGGCAAAATCCCGCCGCTTCGGGATATAGCAACCAAGATTGCCGATAAACATGGTTTCGTTCAGCTCCCTCTCACTGTGACCGGCACCATTGATGAACCAGTATATGGCCTGGATCAGCGCTGGTTGAATAAAACTGCCAAAAGGTTGGGCGTGAAGCAGGGGAAAAAGCTTGAGAACAAGCAGCCTGCCAAGCCGCCTCTAAACCAACAAAAGCAGAAGCAGCTCAAGGAAGGATTAGAAAAACTTGTCCAGTGAAATGCCACAAAAACCCCGACAAACCATCGCGCTGCTTGACTCACCGCCACCTAGTGTCCCCTCCAGTTGTTCTGGGAGCTCAACTGGCCTCACTCCACGTACGTGAGCGGATTCGTAGGTTGGTCTTCTCGGAGCCAAGTCCCCTCGCGCGGCTTATCGGGGTCATTATTATTTTAGCATAGGCCAGTAGATTTCATCCAGGTTTTTTTTGGCCTCAGCGAGACTATTTCGGCGTTAGATGTCCGACCTCCGGCTTATGAGCTTTTTCTTCAATCCGCATTCCGCAATTCGAAATCCGCAATAATCTTCCCTATGCTCCATGCTCCATGCCCTCTGCCCAATCTACACAGCGGACAACGGACTACTGACCTGACCTTGTGAAATTCCCTGGATTTTCGGAAGAAAAAGTGGTAAGCATCCTATGGGTTGTGGAAATTTTCACCAGTAGAAAACTTGATCAGGCAGAGCTAAGCATGGCAAAACGTACTTCATTTTTCCTTCTCCTGACCGTCATTGTAATCGGGGCAATAGCGGCCTTGGTCGTGTGGAAGTGGGATGTGCTGGTTGAAAGAATCGCAGAGAAGAAGGTCGATGCCGAAAGGCAGGCCTGGATGGGGCGAACCAGAGAACTCGAGGGCATCATCATTGAGATGCAGAAAGGAATCGAACAGAAGCCGTTGCGTCCGGCGGAACGTTTACGTCAGGTTTTTGGCCCTTCATCTCCTCTGGCAAAAGGAGCTGCTCCAAAAAGTATGACATGTCTAGAACTGCAAGAATCACTCCGCGCCTTCTGCCAATATCTAGATGCCGGTGAAACCTTCCGCTCTCAGAAGACTCACCGCGAAAGTTGGGCTCTTTTTATGGACATTCTCGCGACACTTGAGAGGAAGCCTCCAACCATAAGCGCGGAAGCATACCGCCCCTCAATCATGATTGAAAATAGCTATTATTTCTTCCGGTTACTGAGAAGGGAAAAGATTGACATCGTTCGGGAGGTGCTCCAGTATGAAGCAGATCTGGCAGAGCCTCTCATGGGCATCCTGTACCACTGGCTCATGAGCGGACGGAGCTGCGACAAGATGCCATCGTCTTCATCCAATTTGGATATCATGTACCGCTACGCAGGATTTTTTCTCAACACCTTGGGAGGCCATTCTTATCTGTACCGGCGAGACTCCAGAATTGGTCTGTTGACCATTTATTACTCCATTCTTGTTGTTCACGAGGCTAATTCGCGGGGATTCAACGAAGTGGGCCTGGATCTTCGCTTCTTCCTCCCCCTGATTTTTGGCGAGATTCAGAGCCGCAATGATCTCTTATACGCGGAGGACTATTTGCAGACCCTGACCGATCTTCAACTACACTACTTCCGTATAGAGTGAAGGCAGGGCTTGACTCCGATTCAAACTAGTTTATTTAATTAGTAGCCATCCGTAAACTTAGCTTGCATGTGTCATTCTGAGCCCTTCGGTGTACTCAGGATAAACTCCGCGAAGAATCTCTTCGGATCTAGTAACTCCGAGATTCTTCGTCGCCCGCCGTCGGCAGGACTCCTCAGAATGCCATCCAAAGACACGGTTTCCGGATGGACGCTAACGAACGAGGATAGAAAAAATGCTACCAATGATAAGGTTTTGGGCTACATGACGGAGGAGCTTATGGCGACGAGATTCATTGACAATGGCGATGGAACTGTGACCGATAGGGAGACCAATCTTGTCTGGCAGAAGGGCACAGCCCCGGAGCGGATTACTTGGCCCGAAGCAGAAAAGTATATCCAGCAGCTGAACGAAGCTGGCCTTGTTGGTCATCATGACTGGCGTCTCCCTACCAACGAGGAATTGTCAACCCTTATCCTCCCCCAAGAGACCAGTAAGCGCCTTTATTTGGATCCAATATTTGGCTCGCAACACTGCTTCTGGAGCTCGACCACCCGTGGTCATCACGTGGCCTGCTACGTCGACTTTTACTATGGCGGAGTGTACCGATTCCAAGAAAATTATGTCAATCATTCGGTTCGGGCAGTGCGTGGCGAGATGAAAAAAGTCTCTGTTGAGCAACAGTCCGCCGCATAGGAGCGTGCCAACGAATAATTTTGGACAAACGAGGCCACTCTGGCCATCGTCACAACGCGGCGACGCGGATTTATGTAGGCTGTGCACTGCACACCGAATTGATGGTGGACGGTGCCCATCCTACATTATTTCTCCGGGTCTTTTCTTTTTTAGGACTAGAAAAGATTGAAAGGTTACGTCCAAGTCTATACTGGTGATGGTAAGGGCAAAACCACCGCTGCGATCGGTCTGGCCATCAGAGCTCTAGGCGCCGGTTGGCGGGTCTTCTTCGCCCAATTTTTGAAAGCCGGAGAATACAGTGAACATAAGGCCTTAGCACAATTCTCAGATCATCTCACCGTCAAGACTTACGGAAGAAATGTTTTCATAAAGGGAGAGCCAGAAGAGGAAGATCGAAGGTTGGCCCAGGAAGCCTACCAGGAGATCGCTGAGATTGTTGCTTCTGGGCGCCACCGCTTAGTGATTCTTGATGAAGCGAATGTGGCTGTTCATTATGGCCTGATAACGGTTGACCAAATTCTCGATCTCATTGACCGGAGGGCTGAGGGAGTTGAATTGCTCATCACTGGCCGCTATGCCCATTCTCGGCTGATTGAGCGCGCCGATCTGGTCACCGAAATGCGTGGAGTCAAACACTACTTCGATCGAGGCATAAAGGCTCGGGTGGGAGTGGAGAAATGAAGGTTTCAGTGTTCAGGTTTCAGCTTCTATGTCTTTTTTGCTGACACCTGACACCCGACACCTGAAACCTCAGTAATGATGTTAAGAAGTGTTCTATGAAAAGGATCACCTTGGTAACCGGGGGTAGCAGAAGCGGCAAGAGTAAACACGCCCTGGAGCTCGCGGCCTCTTATAATAACAAAGCCTTCATCGCCACTGCCGAAGCCACAGATGATGAGATGCGGGCCCGCATCGAGCGCCACCGACGTGAACGGGATCCCTCCTTCCGCACTTGGGAGGAACCGATTGACTTAGTAGTAGCCCTGAAATCTCTGCCGGGAAATACGGAGGTGGCGGTTGTCGACTGCCTGACAGTGTGGCTTGGCAACCTTTTTTATCTAGATAAAATCAATAACGAAACGTGCCCGGTAATCGAGACTTTCTTGGGCATTCTCGAGGCCCCGCCCTGCCATCTCATCTT
>CBFDBW010000193.1:0-5861 GCA_965603145.1 uncultured Syntrophobacterales bacterium | reverse complement strand
GATATGGACGGGGTGATTATCGACAGTGAACCGCTCTGGTCGAAAGCTGAGCAACAGCTGCTGGCTCGCAGAAATCTTCGCTACTCGCCACAACTTAAAGTTGTCATGATGGGACTAGACTCCATTGAAGCTGTCGGCTTGTTGATAAAACACTATGATCTTAAAGAGAGCGTAGGCGATGTAGTTGAAGAGCGTAACCAGCTGATTGCTGGCCTCTTCCGGGAGTTCCTCCGACCGATGCCGCACGCTTTGCAGTTGGTCAGGTCAGTGCATGCTGTGGAGATTAAGACTGGCTTGGCCTCCTCATCACCGAAGGAGCTTGTGGATTTGGCCTTGGACAGGCTCAATATCACCGGGCTATTCGATCTCATTCTAAGCGGTGACCAGGTGGCTCGCGGAAAGCCTGCACCAGATATCTATCTGACGGCGGCCAGGGAGTTGGGGGTGAGTCGCGAGAATTGCCTTGTGATTGAAGATGCCCCCCATGGGGTGGCTGCGGCAAAAGCCGCCGGCATGTGCTGTCTGGCGCTCAGCACGAGTGCGGGCGAGCCAGAACTTGCTGCCGCTGACAGGGTGGTGAGGGGTTTTGATGAGGTCGATCTTCAGCTACTGCAAGACCTAGTGCAGCATCGACCACAAAGGTCACAGAGCACACAAAGGAAATAGAAGTCCCTGCGGGTGGGGGTAAACCCCACCCCTACGATTCTCAAAAAACGTATCTGATGTAGGGGCGGGGTTTATCCCCGCCCGGGAATTGGTGAGCAGGTAGATCGGATGGTTTCGCAAAGCGGTTTAATCCGACAAACCATTAGCTCATGTTGAATAACAAAGCGATATGAAGTAGAATTTTAATGGTAGTGGTTTAATAACGACAACCTTTTTGGGTTCGGAAAATAATCCCAGATTTTCTTACAAGGAAAGTTATGGCCCGCATTATCTATGACTTGGCCTCCAAGGGCAAGGGACTGTACCATATCTACACAGATCTTGATTTCTGGGATGCCCGCGGTGTGCTAAAAGGTCTTGCCAAGGTCAAAAGAAATTTTGGCAATTCGCCGCCGGGTGATCAGTACCCCACCCAAGTGGTGGTTGAAGATATGAGCCAAAGGGTTAAGGGAGAGATCGAGAAACGCTTAAAGCGCGCCATACCGTCCCCGCCCCGCCACCTTATCGTCCAGTCCATCATTTTTTCGGGAAAGTTCGAGTTTGACTGGCGCCAATACTATCCTGATCGATGGTCTGCGGACAGAGTGCTCTTTTTTACCCGTAAGCGACTTCCCATGAATCAACCCGTGATCAATAGCGCTTACAAGTGGGTGGAGCTTTCCATCAGCGATAATATTGTTACTATTCAACAACACCAAGGATCCCGACCGGAAGAAATCCAGAAAAGTGGGGAAAAAGGCAAAGAAAAGGCATTTGGTCCCTCATGCTTCTAGCCAATGAGTGGTCTTGACAGGTAGCGAAATTGGAGAGAAAGGCAACGAAGATGACTGATAAAGAGATAGAAGACAAACTGAGAGAACTGGATCGATTATATGCCGAACATGCTAACAATCAAGGCAAGGGTGACTTCACAATACAGAACAAGCTGCGGATAGAACTCCTTGACTCATTTCTCGCTTTAAAACCCTATATCAAGAAACGAACGAAACTGCAGTGGTATGAGCCCACATACAACTATGCGATAACTGGGAATCTAGAGTATATCGAAGCGGCGAGAGAGGACCTGGTTCATATCATTAGCCAGGATGCCGACTCCGATTCTTCTGAGAAGGAGTAAGGTACAAGGCGAATTCATAGAATCCAGTAGCCAGTAGGTGAGAGAAATTCGATTTTGTTTTTTTCTCCTGGATTCTGACTACTGGATTCTTTCGCTATACTTTATGCCTTCTGCCGTATTGTTTTGGGAGTTAGAATTCCGAGTTCTGCCTGCTGTCAGCTGATGGCTGGATTAGAGTTCGTACTGCCCTTCCATGTCCAGAGTGAACTCGTTTGTGTTTTCCCCTGTGGTGACCCTGAACGTACCCTCGCCCTTGATACCGGCTAGCTTGCCTGTTCCTTTGTAGGTCTCCCAGGTTCCTGTACTTACTTTCGTTTTACCGTCTCGCTCCCCCTCAAAACGACTATACACCGAACCGTACTGAAAATTGGTTATGGTGTAACCCTGCATAGGCCCCCAGCCTTTTATACGGTCGTGGAAATTTACACTTCGGCGCGAGACAAATTCGCCTGCCACGCCCACCTCGTATTCAATAGGCTCTCCCTCCAATTCAAGAATCATCAGAGTGTGGTCGGCCTCGTCATGGACATAGAGGCACTCTCTCCGGGTAACGCGAAGTTTGTAAGAAGCTTTTCGTTTCATGGCCTTCTCCTTTCATTAGGGATTAATAATTGCCTTTCTTTGTTTCGATCTTAGTAAAACTTCTTTTCCTACCTAAACTAATCGCGAAGATGAGCCACAGCTTCTTCAACCGTCTGTCGATACTCTTCGAGCTGTTCCTCGGTTTCTGCCTCAAACCGCAGCACCAGAGCCGGCTGGGTGTTAGAGGCGCGCACCAAGCCCCAGCCGTGGTCAAAGAGAACTCGGACCCCGTCAACATCAATGATAGAATACTTCTTGCTCAAGTGGGACTTTACTTTTTCAACCAAGGTGAACTTCACCTCGTCAGGGCAGTCCACCCTGATCTCAGGAGTCACAACCGTTGCCGGTATCCCTTCGAGCAACTCGGGAATGGTTTTACCCGAATGAGAGAGGATTTCTAGAAGGCGGCAGGAGGCATAAATGGCATCGTCAAAACCGAAATACCGGTCGGCAAAGAACATGTGACCGCTCATTTCTCCAGCGAGAGCTGCGTCAACCTCTTTCATCTTTTTTTTGATGAGAGAGTGTCCGGTTTTCCACATGATCGCCTTGCCGCCGTGTTTTTCGATATCTTCATAGAGTGTCTTTGAACATTTGACTTCTGAGATGAAAGTGGCGCCCGGGCGCCTGGAAAGAATATCCCGAGCATAGATGATCATCAAGCGATCGCCAAACACCACCTGACCCGTATGGTCAACCACACCAATACGATCACCATCTCCGTCGTAGGCAACTCCCACGTCCAATTTCTCGCGCTTAACAAGAGCTATGAGGTCCTGAAGGTTTTCTAAAACCGTGGGGTCAGGTTCATGGTTGGGAAAGGTCCCATCCGGCTCGCAGTAGAGATCATGAACCTCGCAGCCTAGTTTGCGGAACAGGGGCACGGCCACCGGGCCTGCTACAGCATTGGCCGCGTCCACACCGATACGGAGCTGCCTCTTAAGTTTGATGTTGTTCAGTATATTCTTGTGGTACGGCGCAACAATGTCGTAGGATTCCAGGCTGCCCCGACCATGAACAAAGTCACCATCATCCATGATCTGACGCAACCTTTGAATCTCGGGACCGAAAATAGTATTCAGTCCATTGCAGATTTTGAATCCATTGTAATCCGGCGGGTTGTGAGAGGCGGTAATAATAATACCGCCCTCAGCCTCCAGGTGACGGATGGAGAAATAGAAGACCGGGCTGGGACAGATACCCAAATCAGTCACGTGGAGGCCGGTGTCGAGCATTCCTTCCAGCAAAGCCTCTCGAAATGAATCTGAACTGGGACGAACGTCGCGTCCCATGGTGACTCGGCTCTTTCCTTGCCGCGCCAGGTAGGTTCCAAAGGCCCGACCTAATTGGGTGACGTCAGCCTCAGTTATCTGAGTACCAACGATTCCTCGAATGTCATATTCTCTAAATGTCTTTGCATCCATTTCGTGTTCCGTTCACTGGAGACGAGTCAGTACGCGCTCGGCAAGATGGTCTGGCAAGACACCTTGCGTAGGTAAATCTTTTGCCGGAAATGGATTCATTATTTGACCTCACGGCTTGTTCCAGTGTACAAAAAAACTCCGCATTGGCAACTTATTTTTCGCAGAGCGCATAGCGCAGCCTTCGACAGGCTCAGGCCAAATGGCGCAAAGCGCGAGGAGAGTGATTCCTGTAGGAGCAAGCTCTGCTTGCGATAAGATATATCGTCCTCTCTCATTACCATGAAAGATCAAGAGGTACATATCAATGACCAACAATTTATTCACACAGGCAGATCTTGAACAGATGAAACAATTGGGGATCACCGAGGAAGAGGCCAGGAGGCAGATGGCCATCCTGGAAAAAGGTCCGCGGCTGGTTTCCCTGCAACGGCCTTGCACCCCCGGGGATGGGATTATTGTGCTCGATACTCAGGATCAGAGCCGTTTGCCTGCTCTGTGGGAGGAAACAGCTGCCAAAGGCCGTTTTAGCGTTTTTTTGCCGGCCTCCGGTGCAGCCACTAGGATGTTTGCCTTCCTGCAACGCATCCGAAGCCGAGCGGACGAGATAACTCCAAGCAAGAAGGCAGAGGAGTTAGACCAAGCAGATAGTGACTACCATGATTATCAGGATTTTATAAAGTCCTTGGGGGAGTTTGCCTTTTATGAGCCATTGGCGGAAGTTATGGCCAGGGCCGGGATTTCCCTGCAAGAGCGGTTGGACTCGGAGGCCTGCACCGAAATTCTGGACTTTCTTATGGAAGCACAGGGGCTCAACTATGGTTCGCTGCCTAAGGGGCTGATTCCCTTTCACCGCTATTCTGATCATTATCGGACCGCGCTGGAAGAGCACTTGGTTGAGGCAATACACACCTTGCGAGACGATAAACAATGCTGCCGCGTTCACTTCACCGTGGCGCCAGAGAATGAAAAGGAGGTCAAGAATCATGGCCGAGAGGCAGCCGCAAATTATGGTGCGAGCTCCGGAGTAGAATATGAACTAAGCTTTTCCTTACAAAGTCCTGCCACCAATACCTTGGCGGTAGATCTGGAAAACCGTCCCTTTCGTCGGCCTGATGGCAGCCTCCTATTTCGGCCCGGCGGCCATGGCGCGCTGCTGCAAAACTTGAATAGGCTTCAAGGAGACATCGTTTTCATCAAAAACATTGACAATGTTGTGAACGATGACCGCCGGGATCTGGTGATACACCACCAGAGAATACTGGCTGGGATGCTGGTTGAGCTTCAGGATGCGATTTTCGGCTACCTCAGGGGGTTGAGGGCAGGATCCATCGGAGACCAAGGGATCCAGGAAGTACTGGAATTTGTGACTCGTCATCTTGGTGCTTCGCTCTCGGAAGATTTTATGAGCTGTGGCCAAGAAGAAAAGGTTTCAAGACTATTTCGGCTGCTGCACAGACCACTGCGAGTTTGTGGTATGGTCAAGCACAGAGGGGAGCCGGGTGGCGGCCCCTTCTGGGTAGAGGATACTGCGGGCAGGTTGAGCCTTCAAATTGTGGAAAACGCCGAGATAGACCGGGATTCTTCGGAGCAGGTGGCCATCTTAGGGGCTTCCACCCATTTCAGCCCAGTACAGATTGTTTGTGGACTGCGTGATTATATGGGCCAACCTTTCGATCTCGCTCAATTTGCAGATTCCGAGGCGGTATTCGTCACCCGTAAAACCGAGTACGCTCGGGAGTTGAAAGCATTAGAATTGCCGGGTTTGTGGAATGGAGGCATGGCCTACTGGAACACAGTGTTTGTTGAGATACCTGAGGAGACATTCAATCCAGTCAAGACGATAAACGATCTACTGCGACCGGGGCACCGCGCCCTGCCCACAGAGCAGTAGGCAGCCCTTCGACAGGCTCAGGGCTTGCAGCTGGCAGCCCCGCGACTGCGCGCGGGACAGGCGGGCAGTAAACACTAGACACTGAGCACTAGGAACTGGACACTAGGCACATTTTTTAGCGAGACGAGCGAGACTGAGATGACCGTTCTGTACCAGATACTCAAACGCCTCATTTTACCAC
>CBFDBW010000192.1:0-5867 GCA_965603145.1 uncultured Syntrophobacterales bacterium | reverse complement strand
TGGCATAGGTTATCCTCATACTATTTATGGATGAATTTCAACGTCCTGATATTATGCTTCTAATATCTCAGAACCTTGACTTCCATTTCTATTATGCCTTTTAAGGTAATGCAACAACTGTGGGATGCCATTCCTGATCCAATGTTTCAAATTCAAACCTGAGCGATTGGTAAGGAAGACGAGCAAGTTTGTGCTCAAAAAATTCGTCAATTAATTGCCTCCGACGAAAGAGCTCGGCCAATCGTCCCGTCTTTAGTTCTCGGTGTTAGAATATCTATGATTTGACCGATCGGGAAATCCTGGTTTTTTCCTCGCAACACAACAAATCCTAAGATTTCTCCTGTGTATTTTATTTCCAACAAAATGATTTCATTCATCAATTTTTACAAATCTCGATCATCAGACTCGACAGAACGTCTTACTCCTCGCTCCGCTTTCATTGTATCTATGCCCTCCGATCTCCTTATCCACTATTGATCCGGGTGCCCTTAATTTGTAAGCGAACTTGCAAAAACGTAGGCGTCTTCACGTCCTGTATAAGCTGTTAGAAGCGTATGCGCATAGAGGGGTAACTGCCGAGCTAACGCTCCAGCAAGCGTAACATCCACTCTGCCAACATCCTCCTCTAGATTTTGCACCACTAAGCTAAGGGGTCCGCCCAGCATCCCCCGTCCTACAGCCTTGGCCACAGCCTCCTTAGCACACCACAGGCGCAGGAACCACTCATCTCTCTTTGAAGGTGGTACAGTTGAAAGCAGGGCCCGCTCCCTTATAGAGAGGGTTATCCTTTCTAATCCATCCGGACTCTGGCCTACTCGCTCTATATCGATGCCCACACCGTTGTGATCATCGCAATCGCCAGCGATGGCCACTGCCCCTCCTCCTGAATGGGCAATGGAAATAGATAAACGACAGCCGAGACTCTCGACCAATTCTCCCCACACGATGGGCCTTCCATGCTCGTCCGTGGCAATCTCAATAGTTGACGGGCATAGTTCCAAGCCGTGCTGCTCTTTCAAAAGTAGGCGGATCGCATCCTTTGCTGCGAGCCGGCCGAGTAGCCATTCCCTGCGCCTTTTCGCTTGAGCAGGGAGGCGGAACCACGCCTTCAGTTCTCTCTGGCTGAAAAGGATATGGGAGGGAATTTTAGGCCTGATTTGTCCTTCAGCATTGAAGATACGGCAGCACCGGAATCCATAGGAGGCTGGGAAGTGCTCAATTGGCTCCTGCCAAAAGTTACTAAACATGGTGTCACAATCTTGCCTGAACGCTGGCACCCTTGGCCTTAGGGTGCTGGTCTTGGCCACAAGCGATTTCAAAATCTCTTGCTGAATATTTAGGGATCTCCTCATCGTTCTCAGGCATTCCTGCACCATCCCGGCTTGAAAACTGGTCTGTTGATGAGTTGCGTACATATACTATGTTTGTTAACCTGACGCAGAAAGCTTGGCCAGCCTATTGAGTGACTTACTGCAGGCACACTCCGCTTCTTCCAGCAAACTCATCAACCGACCTTCCGCATCCAGGAAGTAAAAGTTAGCAATAAGTGTATGGCCACCGGCACTGGAATTCGCCTTAACGCAACACTGAACGGGTAAACCTGAAGGAGAACCGAAGCGGCGAAACGATTTGAAGCCCGAAGGGAGTGTCGTCATGTCAAAGTGGGCACGTTCCCATAAGAGGACTAGTTGGAAGCCACTGTCGAGAAGCCCCGGATCGATCAGCCACTGGCCAAGGGCCTTCTGGAGAAGCCATCGGTCAGGAGAAGACGGAATAAGGACGCCACAAATCCCCTTATTGTTGAAGCCCTCTATCTTCGAGATGCCTTGAAAACAAGGACCGTGGAACAGCCAGCGGCGATAAGCCTCGTCCACCGTCATTGGGAACGGACTTAGCTCGGAAAGCATACTTGGCTCAAATGGCGGAGGAGTAGGAAGCTGCTTGGCTATCTGCACTGTAGCATGGTATGAAAGATGGTCTGCTCGGTCCATTTCGGTGATCTCCACGTCTACCTCTAGCACAGAATCCTCGGAGGAATAATCATGAGGGATAGCCACGATACGAATATCCAAGGCGCCATTGTTCAGGATAATCCCTCGAAGGACACGAAGGGAACAGATGCCAACCACCTTCCACTCAGGCCAACCTCGCTGGACAACCTCTGCCATCAGTTCCATTGCCATCGCCAATGGTAGAACGGGTTTACCATCCATTTGATGATCCAGCAGGTACCGATCACGTGCCGGGTCCAAAGTCTTAATAAGTTCGGCACTTCCGTTGTTTGCCCCTTTCAATGAAACACCATAAAGAAGCGGAAGGGCATCATGAATAGAGGATGTGTGGGCAGACTCGACAATTTCCCACGGGCCGTCTCCGATAACGACTTCCACTTGACCTTTCCGGCCGTACCTGAGTTCTTCATCCAAGATACGGCGGCCAGCAGGGGGATGGATGAGCTGCAAACCGCGTTCCGTAAGTTTCCTTTGAACTTCCGAGGAGGCCATTCCAGTCTTGGCCCAGGGGCTCCAGTTTATCGCCACAACCCGTCCCGGCCATTTGCGATCAAGATAAACTGCTAGTTTGTTCAGCACCTCATTTGCGGCTGCATAGTCGGTTTGGCCCCGATTCCCAAAACGCCCGACTACCGAAGAGAAGAAAACGAGGAACCTTAGCGAATCTGACCGCAATTTGCGGCTGAGGATTAAAGCGCTATCTGCCTTCGTGTCAAAGACGCTATCAAAAGAGTCGGGCGTTTTGTCTTCAATTAACTTATCCTGGATGATACCGGCTCCATGGATAAACAGATCCAAGCGGCCATAATTACGATATACTTCGTCAATGAGCTGACCAAAGGCTTGCTCTTCGCAAACATCCACCTGGTAGTAATGCACTCGGGCACCGGCTTGTTTCATCGCGTCCAGATTGCTCCGCATTTCCCGCTCCTGACACAATCGCGTATAGGCGGCCTCAACCTGTGTTGGTGTCACCAGCCCATTCTCTCGACGCATTCTTTCGATCAGCGCTGCCTTCAACTCCCGCGGGGAACTAAGTCCGACAGTCTCCGGTCCCTCTTGCCCTTCCGGCAAGGGAGAACGGCCGATCAATAAAAGGGTCGGACGGTACCGTTCGGCGAGTTCAAGGGCAGCCTCCGCCGTGATGCCGCGAGCGCCACCCGTAACCACCACCACCCAGCTTGAATCCATAATCAGACTGGCCGGCCTTCCCTTATCCAAAGGCATTCTAGAGACCCTCAAGATCAAGCGGCGCGATCCCTTGTAGCCCACTTCAACTTCCCCATCCGCACATGCCATCTCGCGCAGCAGGTGATTGGCCAGCGTCGTTGAAGGCTCTTCCGGATCAAGGTCAACGGCTTTGCAGTGTACAGCCGGCCACTCAATAGCCAGCGTCTTGACTAACCCGGCGATACCCCCCTTGCCCGGAAAGATAGACCCTGGTATTTCCATATCGCTGGCAAAGGCCCCACCCATTCCGGTTGCGGTGATCAGCCAGCCCCCTCCATCAACGGCAGCGTTTTTGAGGTCTTCGCTTGAGGCCTTGGCCAAATAAAAGAGACTCTTAACTTCCATACGGATGCGCTTACGCCAGTCTCCAAGGTCCATTTCCTCGAAGGGTGTCCTCTCCTTCAAGGGCAATAGGTGAATGACACCGGCAATGGGTCCCAGCTTTTTTCGAATGAGTTTGAGGAGCTTGGCCACAGCAGCAGGATCAGTTAAGTCTGCACTATAGGCGTCCCGACTTGTTTTTCGAACTTTATGTCCCATTTGAACGAGAGCGACACGTCCTCCATGGCGGCGCAACTCTTCTGCCATGGCTTGGGAAATACCCTGGCCCTCATCCGTTATTAAAAAAATTGAATTCGGGGATATCTGCAAAGGTCGGTCCTCTACAGGGATATCAACTGCCTTCAGAAAGAACCGGGAGGGGACTTCGACCACACTATCCTCATCTGTCTCGGCACAGGGCTGGCAGGAACCCTCCTTCGCTTGAGGATCAATTGACTCTTCTGCTGCCTCCCCGGAGCGAGATCGTAAGGCACTGTCAATCCAGTCGATGATGCCTCGTAGGGTCTTGATCTTGGTCAGTTCCTCCATTGCAGCTTGCGTCTGCTCTTCATCAATGGAGAAATAAGATTCTTGGAGGGTACCGATAATCTCTACCCACTTGATGGAATCGATCCCCAGGTCGGCTTCCAAATCGAGGTTCAAATTGATCATCTCCTGCGGGTAGCCAGTGCGTTCGCTCACGATCTGGAGAAGGTGCGCTGTCAGCTGCTCCCTATCAATCGCAGGCTCCGCCTTCCGGGTAGAGATAGTTTCAGAAGGTAGGTGCAACTCTTCTTTTGGCTCCTCGGCCTGAGATCGCAGGGCATTGTCGATCCGGTCGATGATGCCGTATGTTGTTTTGATTTGGCTCAGTTCTTCAATTGCATGTGCAAAGTCAGGGGTCTTTGCTGAAGTTGAGACCTCCGAGGGTAAGGTTTCTCTCTCGGTTGAACCGCGAAGATACGCCAGCATAACCTCCCGCTGGGTTTTCAGGAACTGCTCCATCAGACGCTGGAACTGGAGCATAATGCTCTCACCTTCATTGCCTAGAGCGGGTGAGGACGGAGGTTTGGGAGACTGCCGCCTTGATTCAGGCGCCGGAAAGCCGGGGGGAAAATCAGCCGTCGGCTCCGGTGGACCAGATGCAGGAATCTGAGCCTTTTCATCGTGAAGGGCCCTGTCTTGCATCTGTAATTCTCCTGAAGCTTTTATCCCTTTGGCCTCTCCGATGGGCCAGGCTTGTCCACCATCAACCATCCATGTTGTGGATGGCAGAGGACGCTCCCTGGTTTCCTCTACGAGCGCCGTAAGGTCGAGCTGATGTATATCCTTTCTCTGATAAAGGCGATCGACCTGAATCTGTACCCCATGTGCCGCCAGTTGTCCTAAGACATGGTGAAGCTGAAGGAGGTTGGACCGACCAGTTACGTCCAGTGATACAGCCACGTGCGCTTGCTCATTAAGGATCTGCTTCGTTAGGTTCGTCAGCACACTGCGCGGCCCCACTTCCAAAAAGATACGGGCGCCCGACTGGTACATTGCCTCAATCTCCCTTACAAATTCGACCGGGCGGATCAAATGATCGCTCAGGAGAGCAGCGATGGCCTTAGGCGTTTGAGGATAGGGCGCGGCAGAGGTGTTGGAGAAGACCTCCAGTTTCGGCTCAGCGAACGCAATAGTTGAGATAAACTCGGCAAGGCGATCCCGCGCTGGACCGACCACGGGCGAGTGGAACGCGCAAGAGACCGGAATGGGACGAACCCGCATTCCATTTGCCTCGAGGCACTTGGTGGCCTCCTCTATGCCGGCTCGCGTCCCAGAGATGACCGTTTGGCTCGGAGCGTTCAGGTTAGCGACCCAGACGTTCTCAACCGATCGCAAGACGTCAATGATCCTCTCCTGCCCTGCCTCCACCGCGGCCATTGTCCAGAGGTCCTGCCCCGCTGCTTCAATGATAAATCGCCCTCTGGCCTCGGATAGGCTATATAACACCTCCTCGCTGAAGACACCTGCAGCACACAGTGCTACGTACTCGCCGTAGCTGTGGCCAGCTACCATGTTCGGCTTTACATCCAATGCCTGCAGTAAATGAAAAAGACCCATGCCCGCGGCACCAAGTGCCGGTTGGGCCATGTTGGTCTTGGTGAGAGCTTGCTGGCATTTCAGTTCCTCCTCCTGACTAAAACGAGGTGGTGAAAAGATATAGCTGCTCAGGGGCCGGGGATACCGATCAGACAGAATTAGGTCGGCCAGCTCAAATCTCTTTCGGACTTCCGGAAATTGGATCGCCAGCTCACCAAGCAT
>CBFDBW010000191.1:0-5894 GCA_965603145.1 uncultured Syntrophobacterales bacterium | reverse complement strand
AAAAAAACTGAAACCTGAACACTGAAACCTGAAACCTTAGTCTTTGTGATTTGGAATTTATATTCCTCCAGTACTCCACTACTCCAGTGAAGAAGCCATCTCTTGTAGAGAGTGGCTTTTTCATTTTGTCGGTTCTAGAGCCACTTCCAGCGCATCGGGCATGGCGCGGACCAGGTGAAATTGCATTGCTTCTCGAACCTGTTCAGGCACATCCGGAAGATCCTTGTCATTTATATACGGCAGGATCACTTCCCTTATTCCGGCCCGGTGCGCGGCAAGAACCTTTTCTTTAATCCCTCCCACAGGGAGAACATCGCCCCGCAGGGTGATCTCTCCGGTCATGGCCACGTCTCTCCGCACCTGCTTTCCAGTAATCAAGGAGGCTAAGGTCACCAACATGGCGATGCCGGCGGAAGGGCCATCCTTGGGTATGGCCCCAGCAGGCACATGGATATGGATATCTGAGCCATGGAGGAAGTTTTCCTCAATACCCAGTTGGGTGGCATGGGCTCGCACGTAGGTGAGGGCGGCGGTTGCGGACTCTTTCATCACGTCGCCCAATTGGCCGGTGAGCGTGAGGCTGCCTTTTCCAGACATCCGGGCCGCTTCAATAAAGATGATGTCACCGCCGGTTGGCGTCCAGGCAAGTCCGGTGGCCAGTCCGGGTCCCCACGCTCGGGCGGCCAGCTCAGGAATGAACAGCACCGGCCCAAGTAATTCTTCCAGGTTGTCTGGTCCGATTCTGGTAACCTGCTCGCGCCCGGCGGCAACCTCTTTGGCTACACCTCGGCAGACGGCGGCGATCTGCCGTTCCAGGTTGCGAACCCCTGCTTCACGTGTATAAGAACGAATGATAGTGCGGATTGCGTCATCCTCCAGTTCGATGAGATCAGCTTTCAGGCCATGAGCATCAAGCTGCTCAGGGAGCAGATAGCGCTTTGCTATCATTAACTTATCTTCCTCGATGTAGCCTGGCAGTTCAATCACTTCCATGCGGTCGCGCAGGGCAGGGGGGATGGTGTCCAATATATTGGCGGTGGTGATGAACATTACCTGAGAGAGATCGATGGGAACTTCAAGATAATGGTCAGAAAATGTATGGTTTTGTTCAGGGTCAAGCACTTCCAAAAGTGCTGAGGAGGGATCGCCGCGAAAGTCTGTGCCCACCTTGTCGATTTCGTCGAGCATGAATACCGGGTTGTTGGCTCCAGCCTTGCGAAGGCTTTGAACAATGCGCCCGGGCAGGGCGCCCACATAGGTGCGCCTGTGGCCTCGAATTTCGGCCTCATCCCTCACCCCGCCTAAAGAAATGCGAATAAACTCACGTCCGAGAGTGCGGGCGATGGATTGTCCTAAAGAGGTCTTGCCAACGCCTGGAGGACCCACAAAACAGAGAATAGGGCCCTTCATATCCTGTTTAAGCTTTCTCACCGCCAGGTATTCGATGACGCGCTTTTTGACTTTTTCTAAATCATAGTGGTCGGCATCCAACGTCTCTTGGGCAGCTGTAATGTCCAAGTTGTCCTCGGTAAAGACTTCCCAGGGAAGCTCCAGTAACCAGTCCAGGTACGTGCGTGATACAGTATATTCGGCAGCTGCTGGCGGCATTTTGCTCAACCGGTCAAGTTCTTTCCCGGCCACATCTCGCACCTCATCGGGCATGGGTGTTTCTTCCAGCTTCTTTTTCAGTTCATCGATCTCGACGGTTCGTTCGTCACCCTCGCCAAGTTCTTTCTGAATAGCCTTGAGTTGTTCGCGGAGCATGTAGTCCCTTTGGGTCTTGTCCATGCCATCCTTAATCTTCTTCTGGATTTCCTGACTGAGTTCCAGGGTCTCGAGTCTCTTGTTCAGATGGACAGTCAACTGCTCCAACACCGTCTGAGTTTCCAGAGTCTCGAGAATTTCCTGGGCCTCCGCCAACGTGAGATCCAAGTTGGAAGCCACCAAGGAGATAAGGGGGTGGGGCCCCTCCACATTGGTAGCTAAGATGGCCAGTTCGGCCGGCATGTTGGCCAGTTCCACAACTTTCTGAAAAAGATTGCGAATGTTTAAGACCATGGCCTCGATCTGCTTGTCCATCTGGACGGCTTCTTCGATAATTTCCACCTTGGCAACCAAGTAAGGTTCTTCCTGAACTGTCTCCAGCAGCCGGACCTTTTTAGAGGTGCGGACCAATAGGTGATAATGGCCCTCGGGAGATCGCATCATCTTCAGGATAAAGGCTGCCACTCCTACCCGGTATAAATCCACAAGGGCAGGTTTCTGCACGGTGTCGTCCCTTTGGGCCACCGCCACAAGCGCTCTATCCTTAACCAGGGCCTCATCTATTAGCTTGATGTGATCAGGGCGGCTCACCAGAAGTGGAACGGTGAGTTCTGGGAAGAGCACTCCCTGGTGCAGAGGCAGCACCGGCAGATGTTCGGGGATTTTTTGCTCTTCTTCAGCATTTGTCAAATTGACGGCTCCTTCGGCCATGAACAAAACTCCTTTTTTAAGCATGCAGTTATCAGCTGTCAGCGCTCAGTGTATGAGGCAAGGAAGTCAGTTTTTCTCAGTTTGACTCACCTAGCTACAAGGCCACGTTAAAGGATCGTTCTTATCGAAAAGCGAATAGCTGACGGAGGACCGCTGATAGTCAAACTATTTATCTGCTTTTATAGATACGGTTGCCGAGATCCTGGATTTCTTGGGTAGGTGAATGACTAAAAAACCATCACGATAGGTTGAGCTGGCGCCATCCGGATCCACAGGAACAGGGAGGCGAATAGCTTGATTGTAGGGGCCGAAGTCAATTTCCATGTGATGGACGCGACTGACATTCTTGTCCAACGGCCTGCATCTGTTACCAGAGATCCTCACAACCTCACTCTCTACCACCACTTCCACATCTTGCGGCTGGATACCAGCCACGTCTACCAATACGGTGAGCTCGTCGTCTGTCTCATAGAGATCCAGGGAAGGCCGCCAACCAGTGTCACCACAAAGGGTGGCCACCCCAGGGCGCGTCAACGATCCAACCATCCTTTCCATGCGCTGACGCATACGCTCAAATTCTTTTTCGGTGTCATCATCGAACCATTTCATGAAATCCTCCGGCAGCTAAAGTGATCACTATCTCTATTAGTTGAAAAAATAGTCACGTATGGGTAGATTTTCAAGGCGGTAGAACAAAAATGCTACTTTAACACTTTTTCATGCTTACGGTTGCAGTAGTTTAAATCCCGTTTCGGATTCATGAGTGCGTACCCCAGCTGTGTCAGCCAGTACAAAAAGGATAACTTCCATGGTAGAAATAGGTAAATGATGTATTTCATTTAGTTATGTTTTATACATAGATCACAAAAGGGAACAAAACGACCACGATTTGCACCCGATACGCACCCATTTTATCATGGATTTTGCACCTTGCGATTTAAAAGCTGAGAGAAAACCATTAACGACTAGATGAGTAACTGTCATTCCTAGCGCGAAGGTGAGGTGAGGGACACATTACGAGAGGATAGCAGTCAACATATAGTGATAATTTTCAAATGGCAAAAGTGTGGAGTATGTAATTCACAGTCCAAGGGATCAGTCTGGATTTCAGATCATCACGCTTATTCTGAGTACTCGGATCATGCAGGTATGATTGGCGTCATCTTACAGTGCGGTGGTTCAACTTCTGATGTGTAATCCTAATTGATATCAGAGAGAATGGGAACTATGAGGCTCATGTACTCAGATCAGAAATCACTAGTAAAGAAAGTATCTCAATATGAGAGGATGATTTAAGTGGCTTATCTATCTTCAAAATAATAGAGTGACAATTGGGGCTCGAAGGGTTCACATCTTGCCATAATTGTGCTACGCCGATAATCGGCTCTAACTCTGCTGTTATAATCTATAGCGGTCGGAAGTACGATGCCGACGCATGCGGCCCATCCAAAATCCTAAAATCCAACCAGTGAGTAAAACTCCGGCACCGCCCAAAAACCAGCGGAGATTGTATGACGTCTTCATGTTATCATTTGCTTTCCGTAGCTCCTTAAGCTTTTGAGATTTGTCGCCCAGATCAGTCTCAAGCTTAGTCTTTTCTTGCAATACAGTTTGGTGGTTATGCGCGAGATTGCTGACTTGTTGTTGAAGGCTTTGGTTTTCAGTTGCTAGTTTCTGAGCAGTTACACGCCAACCGGGACGATCAGACAAATACCTTTTAAGGATCCAGCCTCTACGTCCGTCTTTCAAGGCTACCTCGGCCCAGCCACCTTCCTCCGTGATCAGGGTTACCTGTACACCAGATGGAAGCATAGCAATGATACGTCTATCAAAGTCTGATCCAGTCCGCACATTAGCTTTGAGCTCCGTGTCAGAAACATAAAATGTCTTGGCCTTGATTTCGACACTCAGTAACAAGTTCGATAAGAGTAGTATAAATCCTACCAGCCAAAACCTTTTGATCGATAGGAGTTTTCTTCCAAACTTCGACATTTGTACTCCTTACTCAACAAAACAATTGACGCTTGCTTCCCAGATTTATGAAGTGTGATGTGTCACTCCCGAATTGAATCCTTTGATGCCAGTCAGCCACTATAGCGGATTCCCTTACAATTGCAAACCCAAAGCCTTGCATTCTTATTTAATATTAGCTCTTATTG
Organism: uncultured Syntrophobacterales bacterium; assembly: GCA_965603145.1. Lineage (GTDB taxonomy): Bacteria > Desulfobacterota > Syntrophobacteria > BM002 > BM002 > BM002. Next base: position 1,260 of record CBFDBW010000191.1, on the reverse strand, counting down.
GTGTTGCAGAAATTTACTTTCTGCATGCATTGAAAACGATCTAAGGGCACGCCCCTATCTGCCGCCAAAGGACCTGAGAGACTTGACATTTAATCGCTTATGTAGGTATTTTGCCTGTTCAATATGACGCGAAATGATATTTTAGTTGATGCCATTTTACTGCACCCCAAAAAGAATGGAGATAAGAGCTTATGATTTTAAACCCAATTTTGGGTCGGTTTTCGCAAGATCTGGCCATCGATCTAGGTACAGCCAACACGCTTGTATATGCAAAAGGAAAGGGTGTTGTACTTAGCGAGCCCTCTGTGGTTGCGGTTCGCAAGGATGGGAGAGGGACTAATAAAGTCCTTGCAGTGGGCAATGAGGCCAAATTGATGTTGGGCCGCACTCCTGGTAACATCGTTGCCATTCGTCCAATGAAGGATGGGGTCATCGCCGACTTTGATGTAACCGAGGCGATGCTTCGTCATTTTATTAGAAAGGTGAATAATCGCCGAACTTTGGTAAAAACGCGCGTCATCGTCTGTGTACCTTCTGGGATCACAATGGTGGAAAAACGGGCAGTACGCGAAGCAGCAGAGGCAGCCGGTGCCCGTGAAGTCTTTTTTATTGAAGAACCTATGGCTGCTGCTATCGGTGCCGGACTACCTGTCACGGAGCCAGTAGGAAATATGATAGTCGATATTGGCGGAGGTACGACAGAGGTAGCGGTGATAGCATTAGCTGGAGTTGTCTACAGCAAGTCAGTGCGTGTGGGCGGTAACATGATGGACGACGCCATCCTTCAACATATCAAGCAAAAATACAACCTACTAATAGGCGAAAGCTCTGCAGAACACATCAAGACGACCATCGGCAACGCGGTTATGAACGATAAAGTGAAGCGGATGGAGGTCAAGGGACGTGATCTTGTCTCAGGTATTCCAAAGATTCTCGAAGTCGACGCTGCAGAGGTAAACAAAGCCCTCAGTGATCTGCTTGAAACTATACTCCAGACAGTCAAGACTGCTCTAGAGCAAATCCCTCCCGAGTTAGCTGGTGATATCGTGGATACAGGTATTGTTCTTGCTGGAGGCGGAGCACTTCTCAAGAATTTTGATAGGCTCCTGGAAGAGGAGACCGGGCTTCCCATTAGAATTGCAGATGATCCCCTTACATGCGTCGTGATGGGTTCTGGAAAAGCCATTGATTCCATCGATATCCTAACACATGTGATGATTTAATCTGCCAACGGGGTACTCTAAGAGAATACCGCGGGCT
>CBFDBW010000190.1:0-5919 GCA_965603145.1 uncultured Syntrophobacterales bacterium | reverse complement strand
AAGGTAGTGCATCCAATATCTTCGGACTCTTAAGGCAGGGTCAGAAATGTTCCGGAGAATATGGTGCTGAGTAAAGAACTCGGGCCTTCGAAGATCGCGCTACGCGGGGAAGGACCAGGTTTTCGATGTTGAATAAAAAAGCCCGCCGAAATGGGCCGTCCAGTCAACCCTAACGTTGCAGACCTACTCCGAGTAAAAACGCGCTAGAGTGCGCTAGATGTGATTGCGCACAGGCTCGGTCAGGACGAAGCGTACTTTACCGTACGTGAGATCCTGGCCGAGGCGAGCACGGCCGCAGATGGGGTACTATAGCGCGAGCCTAGTGATTTTTGCCGGTGTGGGTTTGCAATGTTAGGGTTAACTGTGGTTCATCCAACTTGCCTGGGTCCAAGCCTTGTACTTTTTCCTAGAGCTGTATTACCTTTCTCTCTCTGATAACCTCTCCCCGGAACTCGGCCAGCCTCTGTCGCATGACCTCAAGTCCGGTAAGACGAAATTGCCGTATCGCCCGGTAATAGGGCTTCGGATCATCAAGCATGGCCAGCAGCTTGTCTTTCAATAGACCGGGACTTACTCGGCGCCAGGGGATAAAGTCCGCCAGGTTCCGCTCATGCAAAATCTCAGCCCTGATCAACTGCTCTCGGCGCGGTTGTTCTCGAGGGATAATGAGAGACGGTTTTCCCTGGCTCAGAATCTCGCAAACCGTGTTGTACCCCCCCATGCTCACCACAACATCGGCAGCCCCGATCAATCTTTCCATGCGTCTATAGAACCGGTAGGAACGCACCGCAAGACTTCTGCTTCTATTGAAAATTTCCATCCTCATTTTCTTGGGCATGAAGGGCCCGGTAGCCATCACTGTTCGAAAAGGAGGTGGTCCTCCCCACTCTTCCAGCATTCTGAGATATGCATCCATGTGAGCATAGCCGTCGCCACCGCCCCCGGTTGTGACCACCACCAACTTCTCTCCAGGCTCAAGCCGCTGCTCCCGGCGCACTTCGCGCATCTCTCCAGGTTTGGTAACCCTGCGCGGAATATAGCCGGTAAATACTATCTTCCTGCTGATATTTTCCGGGATATCATACTCACGAATCGGGTCATAAAAATCCTGATTGCCATACACCCAGATTTCTGAATAGTATTGGTCCAGCACATCATAGACGCCCTTTTCTTCCCAGTCTTTCTTCGTACTGGCGGCATCGTCCATGATGTCCCTGAGGCCAAGAATGGTGTGAGTGTCTGGGTGACAGCGTTTCAGCCACTGCAGGGTCGGGACGATCTCTCTTTTGAGGCCCAGAGGAGCCTTGTCAACAATAAACAGGCGCGGTTGGAAAGCCTTGGCAGTGCTGGTAATAATGGCTTGTCTGATTTTTAAGGCCTGGCGGGTGTTTATTTTGATGGAGAGGGGAAGGTACTCCTCATTCGTCATCTTGATCATTCCGGGCACCCGGACGAAATCGATCTGTTGGGGAAAACTGAATCGACCGACTATTGGACTCCCGGTGAGAATGATGGTATTGACATTGGGATCTCGCAGGTGGGAGGCAATGGCCAGGGTTCGACGAATGTGGCCGAGGCCATAGGTATCGTGGGAGTACATCAGAATATTATAGGTGGACTTGCGGGCCATGCATACTTCCAATCAGATCTCTGTTGACGGAGTATCGCTAATGAAAGTGGTGTCTTTTGAAGGCCCACTCAGCTCATCCCGACAAACATCGCGACTCTACTAGAATACCCCTAAAAGGTCAAGTGGAAGTCCCCTTGACTGTAAAGCAGGCTCTCTTATAATAGCATAGCGTATTCTGAAAGCGAGACGAGTGAATTATACGTTATTTGTTAATCGTTATTCGGTATTCTCCATGAGGAGCCCTGGCCGCAAAACGTTTCAGGTCGCTGAATTTTACTACCGTATAACGAATAACCAATAACCTCATTTTGCTTAGTGCCCAGTGTCTAGTTGCCTATTACCGAGGGGGGGGTCTGCTCATGGCTGCTGTACAGCTCGGGATCGACAACCTGCTAGCAACCCAGCCCGACTGGCTGCGCAGGGCACGGATCGGCTTGCTCGCCAACCAGGCCTCGGTGGACAACCGTCTCCGCCATACCCAAAATCAACTGCTCAAGGCCGGAGGCAATCTCACTGCCATCTTTGCCCCTCAGCATGGTTATCTTGGTGAACAGCAGGCCAACATGATCGAGTCCGATGATTTTATCGACAAGCACCTGGGCATCCCTGTGTTCAGCCTATACAGTTCGACCCGGCAACCAACAGACGCTATGCTCTCACACATTGACATACTCGTCGTTGACCTACAGGATGTTGGTACACGAGTTTACACCTTCGCCACCACCTTGGCCTTCTGCATGGAGGCCGCCCGGGATCACGACGTTAAGGTGGTGGTTCTGGATCGACCAAACCCCATCGGCGGCAAGCGAAGTGAGGGTAACCTTCTTGACTCTGAGCGCAGCTCTTTCGTCGGTCGTTTCCCGATTCCTATGCGCCACGGTCTTACTATAGCAGAGCTGGCGCTCCTTTTTAATGAAGCCTTTGTCATCGACGCCCCTTTAGAGGTCTTTCGCCTGAATGGCTGGAGACGTACGATGCTCCATGGTCAGACGGGTCTGTATTGGGTTCCACCCTCACCTAATTTGCCCACACCAGAGTCAACCCTGGTGTATCCCGGCCAGGTAATACTGGAGGGTACCAATCTCTCAGAGGGTAGGGGCACCACTACACCTTTTGAACTATGGGGTTCCCCATACCTTAAGCCTGAACTGGTCACGGAGCGTCTCGCCCAGGAGGATCTGTCCGGCCTGGTATTGCGTCCTGCTCGCTTCACGCCCTCATTTGACAAGTGGACAGGCCAGAGCTGCGCCGGCTTTCAAATTCACGTGGCCGACCCTGAAATGTACCACCCTTATGCCACCTCCCTCACCCTAGTGCAGGCGGTTCTGACTACACACCGCGACGAATTCCAATGGGCCTCGCCACCTTACGAATATGAGTTCCACCGTCTACCCATAGAGATCATCCTCGGCAGTGTTAACCTGCACACCCAATTGGAGGCAGGAGTTCCGGTAAAAGATCTGGAGCGAAGCTGGGAACCACAGCTGCGTGAGTTTCGCAAACTTTGTGAGCCCTATTTGCTCTATGCCTAATCTTGGAAAATTTAAAATTTAGCGAGTCGACTAATTGACTATTCTCGCGTATCAAACTTGCTGGTGAAGCATTGTCCCCGCTTGCATGTTCATTAATCCTACTGTGCGTTGGAACAGGTGAGTATTGGAAGACCGGCTGGCTTGCAACTTGCAGCGGCTGGAGATTTACTGTGAGAGTTGGTGATCTATCTATACATATATTTAACGGCTACTCTTTCTCACTTTACTTGCAACCGAGGCAACAGCTATGAGCTGTGTTTATCACCCGGATCGAGACTCTGTCGCGTACTGTGATCATTGCGAAACCGAACTCTGTGAAAGCTGCATCCTCCGAGTTGAGAACGGTCGCACTGCTTGCCACCGCTGCATGCTGGCTCTTTCAATCAACGATGTCAAAAGTGAAACCGCCATGCGTGAGCAGGAAGAAAAGGATCGGCGCGTCGGTCTGCATAAAAAGTGGCGCCCCACCTATATTCAGTCAGTGCTCGCAATTGGTTTGGTATTGGTACTGGGGCTTGTAGGGCTCAGGTTTTATTGGGATCGGACCGAACTGAAATCAGCGATTACTTTGGATGTCACCGACCCGGTGGAACTGCTCGCAGAGTTCCAGGCAATACTGGCCCATTATTCGGTGGCGAACGGGAATCGTTACCCTGACAGCCTCCTTGAGCTTATGCCCAGGTATCTTACTGATGCAGCAGAGAACCGCAGGGTGTTGCGGCATTTTGACTACAACCTCAATCAGCGTGAAGGCTATCTCCTCCGCATTAAGCTGAGATCACCAATTTCAGGAGAGAACTTAATTGCCACCGCACAGGGTATTTACCCTGTCAGCAAGGGAAAATAGCAAGTAATGTCAGTGAAGCACCAGTGGTTTCGGAGAAGTAGTGGTTTGACCCTATTGGAACTTGTGGTGACCTTAGGAGTGGTGGCTGTTCTTGTGGCAGTGGCAATTCCAACTTTTACCGCGTATTACCGGCATGAAAGCAAAGTTGAATGCCAGGCTTCGGTAGTGAACTTCCTTAATGCTCAGAAGTTGTACTATCTGGACAATCAGACTTTTTATCCTCTCAGGCCCGGCCAGAAAACCAACAATGCGGGAGTAGCCGTCGTCATCGGCTGGGATCCAAACAGTCGACCCGCCTCAGCAGACAGATACCTGCTTCCAGAACTAGCTATGGAATTCAAGCCTGATAGCCATCGTGGCTACAGAATAAAAGCGGTAAACGTGCAAAAGCGAGATATGTTCAATCAAGCCCTGTTTTTTACCTTACGGACCAACGAGGGTTTCCACAACGACGGACTGACCGACTACGAATACACCTTCAAGATGTTCAATCGTCAAAACCCAACTGGTCAACCTGAATGGAGTACTCACGGCCAGTGGATGATCCGCAACGGATTCTGGTTCGACATCTTTGGATGCCCAGCATGGCAGTGGGCTCCTGCGTGTCCAAGATAATTTCCCTCAGGTCTTCTTAACCGTGTCAACTTTGGCTAATTTTCTGCAGAATCCGATCCATATTCCAATCCACCGGTAACCGGACTGCCTGCCCTGCCCTGGTGCGATAAAGCAGATAACCGTGGCTGAGACCAAATTCGAAGAGCTCTTTGGTAATGGCCACATCTTCTTTACAGTAGTCTGTTACCGCATCAAGATTTCCCTCCCGAAACCAGCGCACTGCCTGGATCCCGTCGGCAATCTTGGCTTTTCCCAGAGTCTGTTCGGCCAAGTGACCCAGGCTGAGACGAAAGCCCAAACGGCGGTGAATATCTTCCAGAATGTCAAAGGTGGGTAGCGCCCGGAAATCCAGAGCGGTGTAGGCTCCCAGCACCCGGTAATCAAAGCGCTTGATATTAAATCCCACCACCAGATCGAAGTTTTGAAGTCGTTCAATCAGGCTTTCCACCTGCTCTTCGGTAAAAGCTTCGTAGATATCGGAGCGATTGTCATATAACACTGCCACCGCTAAGCGCATGAGGTGGACATTCCCCCACCCCCCCACTTCGTCCGCCAGCCGCTGGGTTTCGATATCAAACAGGCCCACAGACGGGTCGCTGCTCTTGTCTTCCCCCACGTCCTCTTCCGGTACAGCCACGAAATCTTCCCCTTGTTTCCTCGATTCCACCTTCAGCGGGACCTCGCCGAGTAAACCCTTCACCAGAAGCGAGGCAGCGGTCTTGTCCAAGGGTTTATTGCCAGCGCCACACTTGGGTGAATGAATACAGGAAGGACATCCCGAATCACACGGGCAGCGACCGATCAGCTCCCCCGTCTTCACCAAAAGTTCCTCTATCATCTCGAAACCACGAGCTGCCAGCCCTACCCCGCCCGGGTAGCCGTCATAGATGAAAACAGCACTCTTTTGCGTCTGCGGCTGGAGAGGCACGGCAATACCACCAATGTCATTGCGGTCACACAATGCAAAAAGGGGAAACATGCTAATCAAGGCGTGCTCCAGGGCGTGAATGCCACCCATAAAGTGAAGCCCCCGCCTTAGTACCATCTCCTGCAAGACATCTTCGATTTCCAGCCAGAGCCCGACGGTCTCAAAGCTCTGTGGCGGCAATTCCAAAGATAGTTTGTCCAACAGCTCTCCACTGTATAGATTACGCTTCTCATAACCTACAACTTGCTCGGTGACCCGTAGGCGGCCCAATCGCGCTATAAAATTGGCAACCGGACGACTGCGTTCCACCGTCAATATCTCAGTCTCCTTTTCACTCAGAGCCCTGGTGTAGTAGCGGGCCTTAATT
>CBFDBW010000189.1:0-5938 GCA_965603145.1 uncultured Syntrophobacterales bacterium | reverse complement strand
CACAACGTAGAGGATTCATACTCAACAGTGGCCCTATTGTCAACCCAAAAATCTTAAACAATCAATTACCGTAAGGGCTCCCTTGGACTCTCCAGAAGCATAAGAGAGGTTGCCCTGAACTCTGAAGGAAAGGTTTTTATCCGTGGTCAGTTGTCAGTAGTAGCTCACTCCGTTCGCCGCATAGCGCATAGCGTTTATTTTTCATAAATTGTACGCTCTGCGCTTTGCTCTCTGCGCTCTGCGTTTTCTGACAACCGACCACTAACGACTGACGGCACGCCCCAACCGAGGGGCGTGCCCATTGCGTTGACAAACCCTAGAGATTAAGTTAAAAGAAACCCAACTTTTAGGCCACTTTTTTTAGCCCGGATATTTTATGAATTGCCTGCTGTGACCGCGGACATAACCGTCCTTCCGGGCGTCCTCGGGTGTCGGACCCTGCGACGTACTGTTCAAGTACGCCTCGGATCCAACCCCCTGCGGTTGCCCGGTGGCACACCCTCTCCACGGTCTCGCGACAGCAATTCATGAAACATCCGGGCTAGGGGAAATAACCTTACCTGCTCTTGGGGACAAAACAAGGAGCATTAAGTTGAAATGCCCGCATTGCGAAGAATTGCTGGGTGAGCTGACTTGTTCGGCCTGCAACCGATCTCTTCCCGAAAAGAGCCGTTACTGCTGCTGGTGTGGCGAAGAACTGGCAGGGGCTGAGGAGGTCAGCGAAGACCCGGAGTTGGCTACTGAGGATGACGCTGAGGGGTCCATAGATCTTGCCAGCAGAAAACTTTGCAGCGATGGTACCTGCATCGGAGTAATTGGACCTGACGGTCGCTGCAAAGAGTGCGGCAAACCATACACCGGAGAGCCGGAGCCGGAGGAGGAGAATGAGGAGCATTGAGCCAGCACCATCTCCGCATAACAACATCTGACTTAAGTGACACAATATCCATAGTGAGGCCCTAGATGTATGAACTGAAAATCATAACAGAGTTTTCTGCTGCACATAATTTGCGAAATTTCCGGGGTAAGTGCGAAGCTCTGCATGGCCACAATTGGAAGGTGGAAGTCGTGGTTAGCGGCAAGGAGTTGGACAACAGCGGCGTAGTCCTGGACTTCGCGGAAGTTAAGAGTGCCACCGGTGAAATCATGTCAGAGATCGATCACAAATACCTCAATGACTTACCTTTCTTCATAGAGCATAATCCGTCTTCTGAAAACATAGCCCGTTATATATTCCAGCGCTTGCAGGAAAAGATCGAAGATGGGCGGGTGCGGGTCAAACGGGTGACCGCCTGGGAATCCCAGGATGCTTGTGCAACCTACATGGAGGAATCCACTGCCCCGACTAGCTAGTGGCCAGGTGGCAGATTGCAGTAATCCATGGGGTGAGCACGGGCAAATCTATACTATAATGACTGCTTTTTTATTGTGAGAATTGGAGCATCTTCAGAGGGGTTCATGAAGCGAAAACGAGGGCTTTCCAGAACATCTGTAAGCTGTCGTGGTTGGTATAGACAGGTTTTTGGAATGCTTTGGTGGAAACTGGCCATCGTCTTAATTGGCTGTATGTTGACGGTCAGTTGTGGCGAGGAAAGCGGGCCCGAGCCGCAGGAGGAAACAAGTAGCGAGATTGTTGCTGAGTCGGTGGGTGAAAAAGAGAAGCTTGATACAGAGCCCTCAACTGGCCAGGAAGAGACTTCAGAGCCTAGCTCGACAGAACCAGCGACAACAGAACCAGTGACAACAGAGCCAGTGACGACAGAGCCAGTGACGACAGAGCCAGAGACGACAGAGCCAGAGACAGCAAAGTCAGCGACAACAGAGCAGCTGAAGTCGGCTGAGATTCCTGGAGTGGCTTTCACTCAGAAGTTAATAGAGCTATTGGATTATGAACTAAATGGTCGTTTTTGGGGTTGGCGCCCCAACGACCTTCTAATTGGGAGATTTACGGACAACGTAAACGAATTTCAGTTGGGGGCCCTGGAGGCGAGCCGCTACACGGCAATAAAGTTGAAAGAGAGCTTGACTCTATTAGGCGACGCCGATGCCTACGATCCGAATCTGGTGGAGGCTGTTAGCCTATTGATGAGCCGGGCCGATAAATTCTGGTTTCCATCCTCGGAAAATCAATACGAAGAAGCCCTCGACAATCTGCAGGAATTCCGCGACAACCTTCGACAGGGTAAAAGCCACTTTTACTACCGCACTGAGAACTTGCAGGCTCTGGTGGCTTCTTATAAGGATCTCCTTGGCAACTGCCATGAGAATCTGGTAAAACTGGAGGAAGAGGATGGCAGCCGTGTCAGCCACTTCCGGGCTGACAACTATTTTTATTATTGTCAGGGCGTAGCCCACGTCATGCATGAAATGCTTAGGACTGTGCGAGTGGGTTTTGTGGAGCAACTACAGACTATTGACGCTGTGGCGCTCATGAACAAGATTGTCGAAGACTTAGAAAGGGCCTCAGAGAGTGATCCGTGGCTAATCACCAATGGCCACGATGATGGCATCCTGGCCAACCATCGCTATAATCTCGCCGCCTCCATTAGTTCTGCCCTCCACAACATGAGCACCATGCTTCGCTACTGAGTCAGGTCCGTTGTCCGTTGCAGGAAAACGCAGCCGGCATAGGGCATAGAGCATAGGGCGAGAAATGTGGGAAAGGCGAGAAAGGCAATTATTGTCTCCAAGTTAGATATTCTTTCTCGTTTTTCTCGCTTGTCTAGCCTTGCTCGCATACTGTACTGCTTACTATTTACTACTTACTACTTACTTCTTCCCTCGACAATCCTTCGGAATCTCTCCTTCTGTTCCAGGTAATAGGAACGATCGCCTGTTGCGGCTGCCAGAGCTTCCTCTGCCGTGGCTAAAGCCTTCCTTGCTTGACCATTGACGTGATACGCCTCTGCGAGGGTATCCAGGATATGGGATTCCTGAGAGCTGGCTGCCGCTTTCACAGCCAGGTCAAGGGCCCTCTCTGGTTGGAGAAAGGATCTTTCCTTGCTCGTTGCCAATACCCAGGCCAGGTTGTTCAGAATTTCAGGGTTGTCCGGGTCAAGTTCCAAAGCGCGCTCCAGATGGCGGACTGCTTCTTGCGGTTGATTTCGGGTGTAGTAAAGCGTTCCAAGGCTCGACAGAAGTAGAGGATTCTCCGGCTCAAGCTGTACCAGGCTGGTGAGCATTTTGTAGTTTAACTGTTCATTTAAATTCTTGCCTACTACCCCGGAATGAAACAAATAGCCAAGGGCTCCCACCGCAATTAACCCCACCAAGTAACCAGCCAATGCTCTCCTGAGTTTGAGGCGATGCTGTCTCAATAGCGACGGGTTTCTGGCGGAAGCCGCAAGGAAGTCAACACGTTGTTTGATGCTGAAATGATGCCAACTGGGCACATCCCGGACGTTGCCACTATGAAAAGCTACTTTTTCCAGGGCCGAAATAAGCGGATACCCTCTTCCCATCACAGTAAAAACATAAAGATCAGCCTGACGTTCGAAGTTGCGGATAAAAAAGCCGAAGAGGAAGCGGAAATAAAAGATTAGCAAAAGCAGCAGAGGAAGGGTGGAGAGCATGGAAATCAGGGTAAGAAATTCAGAGTCACTCCGTCTCAGAAGCGCTAATGGCAGATCGCTGGCGAGCACCAGCAGAAAGGAAAGGGTCGAGAGGGGAAAAGCAAGGACAAGGTAGCCCAGCAGAAATATAAGGTAGAAGAAGAGATGTTTTTCTTTTACGTGACCCAGTTCATGGGCCAGAACTGCCCGCAATTCATCGTCGTCGAGAACGTTAAGGAGGCCCTCTGTTACCAGAAGATAGCGGCAGTGGCGATGGAGCCCCATGACTCCAGCAGTGATAAAATCAGCGCCAGGACCAGGCCAGAGAACAATCTCTCGAACTTGGAACTTCTCATCCTGACAAAACTTTTCTATGAGCGATCTGCTCACACCCGAGGCCAATGGTCGGCAACCCCACATACGTACTACAAGCGGTGGGGCAAAAATCATGAAGATGACCAGTAAGAGAGCAAAGAAAAGGAGCTGCCCCAGAGGAGTGTTGAGTTGGTCGTGGAGCGAGCCAACAGGGAGGAGCTGTAAAAGATCAAAGCTGCCTGAGATAAGTAACCAGGGCAAAATGATGGCAAGATTAAATTTGAGATTGGCAGCTACTACGGCAGATGGGGAGCAGGTGCTGGTAGAGAAGCGACAATGGCATTGATAGCTGTAAAACCAAACAATGGTCACGTGTAGTAGAAATAAAGCTAGCGCCGCCAACCCCTGCAGGGTAAAACTACCCCTGATGAGGGCGACTGAGGTCAGATAATATTTGATGTCGAGCAGGTAGATATCAAGACAAAAAAAGAGGAAAGCCAGGAGCGATTGTCGGCTAACGGTTCGATGATAGAGTACCGCCAGATGGGGGCCGGCCGAAACGGCCGACATCCGTGCTGCCAGCCGTTTGAAGACCTGCCTGTTGATAAGAGCAAACAGTGAAAGTAAGGTGAGAGTAGCGAGAAGAGTGAGATAAAGAGAGAGCCGTGGAGTCGGCGACGGCTGCTGGGTGGAAAAGATAAGTAGAACTACTATAAAGTAAATGAAGTTTGTGTACATTCAGGAATGTCCGTTGTCAGTAGTCAGTAGGCTAGCATAGGGCATAGAGCATGGAGCATAGGGCATAGAGAATTCTAAATGCCTAAAATGTCTAAAGTGAACTAAAATGATCTAAAATGCCTACAATCTGAAATCTGCAATCTAAAATCTACAATCTCTCAATTCAGGGTTCTGGAGCATGTTCCAGAATCCGTTCTATTGCTTTTTGATCTTCGGGAGTCAAGGGTTGTCCGTTTTTTTGGACCAACTTCCAAGCAGCCAGTACTGCCGGGATGATTCGGGCGGGGGCGTGGTCATAGTATTTCTGCAAAGTCCGGACCCGCTGTCCGCTTTCCCAGAGATGGCGGAAGCGACCCGCCTGATCCGGATGGCTGTCGTCCAGATTAAGGGAGGAAAGCGTAATGGTCCTCCATTCCTGAGGCAAGAGATTGGCACCCACCGAAACGACACCACTAGCACTGGGTCGCTCAAGGAAACTGCGCTCCCCACCATCATAGACGAGAAAGTTGGGCTGACCCCGAACGGCCCGCTGGTAATTCAGGCCTCGTCCAAGGTCACCACGATGCACAAGTCCAGCCAGTCGAGGCTCCTGGGCTAGTTTTTTCAAAACAGCCGTTCGAATGTTGTTACGTTTGGTCTTGTTTCCAATTTTTTGAATCAAAAGAGGATCGTTGTCGGCGATGAGGTCGAATTCAGTGTCAGCAAGGAGGTTACGGTAGTGCTCGGGTAAACCACGATTGCTGTGGTAAAAAAGTGGCGTATCCACCCAGGCGAGGGGGCCTTGGTAGTTAAGGTGACGGCAGACTGTTTCCAGTTGGCGGCAGATGTGTATGGTCTGTTCAGCAGATGTGCCGGTAATTCGAATCCAAAGAGGAAGTCCTGAAGGCACCAGTGTGATGATCTCCTCGAGCAAGGAGGAGGAAACCGGGCCGCAGTTGTTTGCATCGGGGCACCAGAACATGGGGTCCAGCAGCAGCCCTGCCACTGCCGGCTGCAAGTGAGCTATGAGCGACTCAAGACCCAGATACAAACCGCGGTTTTCGGGATTTGGCACCAGCGCCAAGGAGCAAATCAGGCCTCTGGGGGTAACGATCTGGTTCATCAGTCAGACTCCAAAGCCTTGGTCAGCTCTGAAGAAGGTACATAAGACTTTCTGCAAGAGTTTCAAAATCCGAAATCCGAATATCGAAATCCGAAACAAATCTAAATTTTCTTCGTCCCGTTCCGGGAACTCAGTCCCACCCCTTCGGGGCGGGTTCCCAGTTTCAAAATCCAAATGACCAAAATTCTAAAGAACTCTCTTGAACTCGTTTCGTTTTGAACATTCGATAATT
>CBFDBW010000188.1:0-5944 GCA_965603145.1 uncultured Syntrophobacterales bacterium | reverse complement strand
TAACGGCTATGGAGAAAGCCTCGTTGACTACGATCACAGTGTAAACCGTATCGGTGTCGGTGTGATGCTGAACGACTGGATTTAGAGAAGAGTGGGTCGCGTTTCACCGCAGTGAGGTCCGTGGTCGGAGCAAAAGATAACTATAAACTCGCTAAAAACATCATCGAGAAATAGTAGTAGGCATGTCCCTTGCATCCTTTTCAATACTGTGTAGAGCTTATGACCATTCGGTGCCAAGAGTTAGGGATGACGAAATGCCTCGCTGCGAGATATGTAATGGATGCTGGTTCTACAGGAGTGATATAAACCCAGCGTCTGTGGAATTCGAATTGCTCGAAAAATACTGTCATGGCGAATACTTAGACTGTGCCCGATACCAGTTTGCCCAATCACTCGGGATTAGCTATCTGCCGAAGTGGCTGGAGCCAAACGACTGTAGAGCCATTAAAGGGGTTCGTCGCTCTCCAATAAAATAAACTCGCCCCCGTATCTTATCCTCTACGTAAGCATATTTCAGTTAACCCTAACGTTTCATACCCAAACCAGTAAAAATCACTGCGCTCGCGTGATAGTCCCGCCCTTGGCGGGACGAGCGTGCTCGACTCGCACAGGATCTCACGTACGGTCAAGTACAGTTCATCCTGTCCCAGCCTGCGCGCGCCCGCATTTGGCGCGCTCTGACGCATTTTCCCTCGGCGTGAGTAGTCGGGATAGAATTGAGGCGCGCGCAGACTTAGGATGAGAGTTGCCGACATGTACTCTTTCGTTATGTTCAGGCTCCCATGCTTGCTAGCCCCCCAGGTTGCACCTACCGCGCGGAGCGCCCTGAGCGACTCGACCTGAACTCGTCGACAGGTCCTGTCGAAGGGCTTAGTGCTTGCCGTTTACCGCTTATTGCACTTTCTTCACTTTATTTTTTGAGTCCCCTTGACATGGGCAGTCGGGTGATTATTTATTAGGTAAGTAGGATAATTCAAGCAATTAAAGGCAGACAACCTCCTTGTCTGATGCCTACTTTAGATTCAAACCCCCATTGGTTATTGGCCCTAGCCAGTGGGGGTTTTTAATATGGGGATCGCATCTGCGGACCGGATTACTTAAAAAAGGGGAACCCTGCTGGTGTTACCCGGATTGACTTCCTCGCCCGATTGGGATACATGACAACTTCCCCCCGCAATCGAGGCCGCCCGATCTCCGGGGCGGAAAATCCTGTGGCTGTATGAGGCCACTTGAACAGGAGGGTTCAATTCCCTTTGACCCGGACTACTGGGCAGGGGAGACGACGCCGGGCGCTGGCGGCAGGTCGGTTCGCCTGGTCTGCTGTCTGTTCCCGAACCGGAGGACCATGAGCCAGACCCGCAACTTCAGCATCATCGCCCACATCGATCACGGCAAGTCCACCCTGGCCGATCGCTTCATCCAGCACGCCGGTCTCATAAGCGATAGGGAGTTCCGGGACCAGGTCCTGGACACTATGGATCTTGAGCGTGAACGCGGCATTACCATCAAAAGCCACACCATCACCTTGCCCTACACCAGCCGGGCCGGGCAAGACTTCGAGCTCAATCTGATCGACACCCCCGGGCACGTGGACTTCTCCTACGAGGTGTCCCGGGCTCTGACCTCTTGCGAGGGCGTGCTCCTCCTGGTGGACGCCTCCCAAGGGGTGGAGGCCCAGACCGTGGCCAACGTCTACATGGCCATGGAGCACGACCTCACCATCATCCCGATCATCAACAAGATCGATCTACCCTCCGCCGATGTGGAGCGGGTCAAGGTACAGATCGACAAGGAGCTCGACCTCGACCCGGAAGAGGCCATCCTCTGCTCTGCCAAGGAGGGGTTAGGCATCGAGGAGGTCCTCGAGGCCATTGTAGAGCGGATCCCGCCCCCGAAGGGAAGCGTCGACAGGCCGCTCTCCGCAATCATCTTTGACGCCAATTACGACCCCTTTCGGGGATCGATCATCAGCTGCCGCGTTTTCGACGGCACGGTGAGACCAGGGGATACCATCCGGCTCATGTCCAACCAGGCAACGTACAGGGTTGAAGAGGTGGGTATCTTTCGCTTGCAGCGAGAGCCTCGAAGCGAACTCCCAGCAGGGGCTGGGGGCTACATCATCTGCGGGATCAAGACGGTTAGCGCTACCCGCATCGGCGACACCATAACTCTGGACGCCGACCCGACTCCGGCACCCCTGCCCGGGTTCAGGCAGGTGAAGCCGGTGGTCTTTTCTTCCGTGTACCCAATTCCCTCGGACGAGTACCTAGCCCTCGCCGAGGCACTTGAGAAATACGTGCTCAACGATGCCGCCCTGGTTTACCAGAAAGACTCCTCCGCAGCCCTGGGGCAGGGTTTCCGCTGCGGCTTCCTGGGATTACTCCACCTGGAGATCGTTCAGGAAAGGCTCGAACGGGAGTACGATCAGACCATTATCATGACCGTGCCCAGTGTCGAGTACCGCTTCACCCTAATGGGGGGGGCGACGGTCACTGTGGACAACCCCCATTACTACCCGGACCCGTCCCAGATCGAAGGCGCCGAGGAACCATACATCAAGGCGAGCATCTTCACCCCCGAGCAATACATGGGTGCGGTGATGAAAATTTGCACAGAGCGCCGCGGCCTGAATCCCCAGTTCAATTATCCCGCGCCGGGGAAAATGGAGATCACCTTTGAGATGCCTCTCGCCGAGGTGATCTACGATTTTTACGACAAGCTCAAAACCGTCACCCGGGGGTACGGGTCCTTTGATTACGAACTCATCGGCTACCGGGAGGGCCAGTTGGTGAAGCTGGATATCCTGGTGAACGGCGAGAAGGTGGACGCGCTCGCCAGCATCGTCCACCAAGATCGTGCCCGTAAGCTGGCGGTGCAACTGTGCGAGCGGCTCAAGGAGGAAATCCCCAGACACCAGTTCAAGATCGCCATACAGGGGGCGGTCGGCGGCAAGATCATCGCTCGCTCGAACGTCTCCGCCTATCGAAAGGACGTGACCGCCAAGCTTTACGGCGGCGACGTCACCCGCAAACGCAAGCTCCTGGAGAAGCAGAAGAAGGGCAAGAAGCGCATGAAGATGGTGGGCTCCGTCATGATTCCCCAACAGGCCTTCGTGGCAGTGTTAAAATCGGACAAGGACTGAGGGAAGGAGCATAGGGCATAGGGCGTGGGGCAATGTCGTTATCCGTTATAAGTTATTCGTTATTTGGAGATCTGTCGCCATGAGCTGCCTTGACGCCTTTTACGATTTCTACGACTTCAGCTATTTAATTATTTGACTAAGCAACTAATTTTCTAATTCTCTACTTTCCTAATCAACAAATTGACTCATTCTTGTGGTATCCTTCTGCTGTTCACTCATAAAAACCTCTTATCAATCGGTCACACTGTGTGATTTTAGATCAGTGGTTGAAATGAAAAAGGGAATGGCAGAACTGACCGACACTCAGATCACAGCACTGCTGCGGAGTTATCTCGAAAGAATCTTGGAAGAAGATGAAAGAGATCGAGCTCTGGGAAGGAAAAGTTGGACAGATGAGGAAGGATTGGATGACCGTGTTGATGCCATGGCCTATTTACAGCATGACTGTCGCATGGAGCTAGCGATCGGTAATTACAGTCGGGCAACTGGTGCCGTCGACCGTTTGCTGGCTGAGAAGGGAATAGAGCTGGATCGAGATGGTCTAGGCTACAAGAAGCTATGCCGTGGAATGATGAAGGTAATGATAAATGATCTCGAGATCGACATGAGGCGTACTCGCCATGACTCTTCCCTAGATGATCTGCCATTTCCTTTGGAATAGGGGAATTAAACAATAATGATGAAGCAAAGCGCTACGAGGTTGGGCGTCAGGATCTTGCTTTTTTAGTGAGATCCTGGAAAAAAAGGAAAACTTTTGGAGTGGCCCAGTCTATTGGGCCGATAATTTTCTCAACAACAATCCCTTCTTTATCGATGATGAAGCTTTCCGGAACTCCGGTTACGCCATAGAGAGGCCTGATATTCTCTCTGGGATCCAGCAGGGCAGGGAAGGTCAAATTCATTGTTCGCATAAAAGGGGCCACAGCTTCACGCCCCGTGGAGTCAATACTTACGGCGAGGATTTCGAAGTTTTCACCTTTGAATCTTTCATACAGTTTCTGTATGGAAGGCATTTCCTGCCTGCACGGGGGACACCAGGTGGCCCAGATATTGACAAGAACCACCTTGCCTCTGTGGTCAGAAAGACTAACCTGCTGACCATTGAGATCGGGGAAGGTAAAGTTGGGCGCTGGAAACCCCACTTGGATCTGTTTTGTGGTTGCTACGGTTGAGTCTCTCTCATTTCGCAAAAGAAGGATCACCAAGGTAGCGGCAATAAAGACAAAAAGAATTGTCAATGACAGCTTTAGGCTTGGTCCTGGTCGGTTCTCTGTAGCATTCACTGCTGTTACCTCAGACTGTCTGGTTTCGGCTTTTCACTTTACAGTTTCGATGTGTCAAAGTCAAAATGTCTCAATCACACGCACTAATATGAAAAGAGGAAACGGGGTTGCACCCTACGATTTTAGATTTAAGATTGTAGATTGCAGATTGAGGTGTATGCACTCCTTACCGCAAGGTTCTGAGCTTTTCAATCTGAAATCTGCATTCTGAAACTGGGAACCCGCCCGAAGGGTGGGAGTCCGAAGGACAAATCATAAATCATATATAGGCTGGCCCTGAGGATCACGTTCTCTAGGACTAATGAAATAACGGCTTGACAGGTAGTGCCACAATGTAGTATCCGAGATCAAGGGCCGGACCTTTTCGCTGATTAAAATAGAAGTGATCTCAATATGTTGTAATAATTCAGAGAAGAATTGGTTGGGGAAAAAGGAAATCAGGTCATGGCGGAGGTATGTTGGAAAGACATTATCTGGACAGGCGCAGACAAGGAACTGGGCATTAAAGAACTCCTCACAGTCCTCAAGGGTTACGGCGCCCTGGAAGTGCTCCACTTTGAAAATCCCAGTAAGTACAAGGGCGAGCTAAGTGTGTGGCTGGACGAGCAGGGGCTCAAGCACATCAGCCTTTTTCATCTGGAAGTCCTCGGCGAGAAGCGCAAGGGGTTAGGCAGGGAGATGATACAGTGCCTCAGAAAAATATTCGGCGGTGATGTCTACGTTCAGGACCCGGGGGAGATCCCCGTGGCTCAGGAGATGGCAGGCGGTATCCATGTGCGAGAGCCAAACCGGGAAAGCGCTCTGTTCTGGATAAAGATGTTTGAGGATAAGCTCATCCAGTCAGTGGAGGGAGATCTCATGGACTTGGATGAAAACACTTCCCCCGAGGAGCTGGAAATCGTCAAGAAAAAATTCTCCGGTGACACTGATGAATAATATACCCGCAACCTACCTCATCTAATGGAAAATATAAGACAACCTATGATTGTCAGGGTCGCCAAACAAGAAGATTTCGCGAAAGTTATAGAAATTGAAAAGCTTTCATTTCCAACTGCATGGGATTACGACTTTTTGGAAAAAATATCAAATAATATATTTCTTGTCTTTGATGGGCAAGAGGTTTGTGGCTACCTAATCGCCGGTTGCTGCCATAGAAATGTCAGTGCCACTATTTTGAAGGTTGCTGTTCACCCAGAGCATAGACGGAAAGGCATTGCCACAAATCTCGTGCACAAATTGGTGGAAATATTGAAGGATAGAAAGATTACTGAGATCGATGTAATCGTGATAAACGTATGTAAACCTGCGATATTGTTTTACAAGAAATCCGGTTTCAAGACTGTATCTACAATTCCGCAAGCTTCTAATAATGACCTTTACGAAATGAAACTTACCATAGGATGAGATGAATTTCTTGCTCCCGGCTACACCTTACCTATTGTGAAAGGGGCACGTCTCCGTTTGAATCCTGCAAAGGGACCACTGTGCAACCTCTCCAGGAACGTCCCCTTCGTTCTTC
>CBFDBW010000187.1:0-5959 GCA_965603145.1 uncultured Syntrophobacterales bacterium | reverse complement strand
TGCGAGAGCTGGAGAATGCCATTGAACGAGCGCTGATCTTTTGCCAAGGTGGAGCGATCCAAGCTGCTGATCTGCCACTAGAAGCGTGCACTCCCCCTGTCGAAGAATTTGTTCCCTCTGAGATGAGTAGTGATCTGAGTCTGGAAGCCATGGAACATACTCACATACGTCAGATCTTGGAACACTGTCAGTGGAACCGCAGCCGTGCTGCTCGAGAACTGGGTATTGGCTATAATACCCTCTGGCGCAAAATGAAGAAGTATGGCATCGAACCACC
Organism: uncultured Syntrophobacterales bacterium; assembly: GCA_965603145.1. GTDB lineage: Bacteria > Desulfobacterota > Syntrophobacteria > BM002 > BM002 > BM002. Next base: position 5,682 of record CBFDBW010000187.1, on the reverse strand, counting down.
CGATTAAAAGACTTTAACAAATCCGAAGTCCGAAGCACGAAGCACGAAACAAATCCAAAATCCGAATTCTCAAATGTTCAAAAAGTGACTACCTAAAAAGAATTCTTAGTGTTTTGGTCATTTGAAACTGGGGCCCCGCCCGCAGGGTGGGGAGTCCGGAGGACCAATTTTGGAAATTCGAATTTGTTTCGGATTTCGATATTCGGATTTGGAGACCCTTTGGTTGAGTCGAGAGACTGTTGGGGTAAAAGGTAACAAAGGTGTCTAAAGAAACCAACGACCGAATTCGGGATGAGCGCGACCGCTTGCGCGCTATTCTCGAAAACCTCATGGATGGAGTGTTCATAACCAATCGTGACTTTCGCATTGAGTTTATGAACCAGGATCTGCTCTACCAGTTTGGTGACGGCATCGGTAAGAGATGTTGTGAATTTTTCGGCCTTTCTTCAACCAATTGTCTACGGTGCCATGAAGGAATGAGCGCTTTTGGCCCACCCCAACGGTTGGAATGGACCTCGCTCGCCACCGGCAGTACTTACGACATGTTGGTTTCACCACTTACCAATCTAGACGGTACCAACTCCAGGCTCCACATTCTACGCGACGTTACTGAACAAAAGAAACTGGAAGCGCGAATACTGGAGTACTCTCACCATCTTGAGGAAAAGGTGGCAAAACAGGCGGACCGGCTCAGACGCCAAGAGCGTCTTGCTCTTCTCGGTGAGATCTCCTCTGGTCTGGCCCACGAGATTCGCACTCCCCTTGGGGCCTTGTTAACCGGCGTTAAACTGCTGGAAAAAGGTGGTCAGAGAGAATCTGAAAGGGACCTGGTGCTGTCACTCCTCAGGAAGGAGACGCTTCGCCTCAAGGAAAAACTCTCCGAGTTTCTCGCTTACGCTCGGCCGAGCAAACCAAATCTTACCTCAGGGTTGGTAGCCGAACTCCTTCAGGAAACAGTGGCCCAACTCCAACAAGACTCCGAACTCACAAAGGAGATGAAGATCACCTACGAACCGGCAGCCGAGGAGAAACCTTGTTATTTTGACCGAGCGAAAATGAAAGAAGTCATTTTGAATATTGGTATAAATAGTCTACAGGCACTTGACGGCAAGGGTACGCTGCGGCTGATTAGTTTCCAATCTCACAGCCGCCAATGGATCCAGGTGACGGATAATGGACCCGGTATCACCGCCGAGAACCTTGACCAAATTTTCAAACCTTTCTTCACCAGCAAACGAGAAGGGACAGGGCTGGGATTGGCAATTGCCCTGAGGATTGTGGAGGAACACGGGGGAGAGATTAAAGTCTCCAGCGTACCGGCCCGGGAAACCACGTTCACCGTGTCCTGGCCCATGTCAGGGAAGCCCGAAGAAAGTGTGTAGCACTTTCCTTACTAGGCACAAGGCACAAGAAGGTTATAAGTTATACGGAAAAATCAAATTTGAATACTTTGGGTGTTAACTTCTAAAGATAGCCCAAGATGAGACCGGATAACAGTTAACGGATAACTTCCCCGTCTCGCCCGACCTCTCGTCTCGCCCTTCTCGCATGATAACCGCTTTGCGCGCAGCTCTAAGCGGTTATCAGTGCCACCTCCACCTGTACGTTCGTGCCTTGATCCGGCTCCGAATGGATCTGCAGCCTGCCGCCGATGGCCTTGGCTCGCTCCTCCATGATAAAAAGCCCCATTCCGCGTTGCTCAATGTCACGTTGACTGACATCTTTCAAACTAAAGCCAGTGCCGTTATCCTTGACCATCACTCCCAAGCGGCCGTCTTCCACCGACATCTCAAACAGAACTGAGCTGCACTTCGAGTGTTTGACTATATTGGTAAGAGCCTCCTGAACAATTCTATAAAGATTCACCTCCACACTCTCGTCAATGTGCAATTCGTTTATTTGAATAGAGGAGTGTACCTCAATCCCTGTTGCCCCTTGGAAACGGTCGATAAGATTGTGAACGCCTGCAACTAACCCCAGTTCCTGAACCAGGCGAGGGTGAAGACCGCTGGATATGTCTCTTAACTTGTCGCCTGTCTCACGAATCACGTTCCTCATGTTGTCGATTAAACCACTGATGCTCTTACGACTGGTCGCATCAAGTATCTCCACTATGGTGGCAAGATTGAAATCGAGGATGCCTATATTCTGACCAATGGTATCATGCAGGACCCTGGAGATTTTGCTCCTTTCACTTTCCTGTAGGTTCAGCAGCTTGGACCGCATGCTCTCCAAAGCATCTTCCATACGCCTCCGCTCGGTGACATCGCGAAGGATAGCCAGAGTGACAGGGGTATCCGGCAACTGGATAACCGCTGGCACATTTTCCACGGTACGAATGTCCCCGTCCGGGCGAATCAGCTCGAATTCGTAACGTCTCGGCGCTGGCTCTTTGGGCTTTCTTTGCGACCAGTATTCTTCCATCAACTCATAGGTATTGACGTCCATAAAAACTGAGTAGTGTGTCTTTAGGAGTTCCTCTCGTGACACCCCGGTGAGCTCACACATTGCTTCATTAACCATGAGGTAGTGACCGCCCTCATCAATTACGCAGATGGCGTCACGAGATTTTTCGAAGATTGTGCGGAACCTCTCTTCACTTTCTCGAAGGGCCTCTTCAATCTGGGTCCGTTCCTGTATTTCCTGGTGAAGACTCTTGTTTGTCCTGACTAATTCAGCAGTGCGCTTCTCTACCTGCTGTTCTAGTTCTTCGTGGGTAGCCTGAAGCGCCTCCTCGGCCTGCTTGCGCTCAGAGATGTCCATAATCATACCAGCTATGACATCCTGATCGAGAACCGCACTCAAAAGAACATTTCTTGTATTGCCCTTTTGGGTGAGTAAATCAAATTCAAAACTGTCAACTCTGCCCGACTTCTTCAAAATTCGAAGCAAACGATCCCTATCCTCGAAGTCTTTGTAATTAACAAGAACACTCTTTGACATCATCTCTTCAGGCGCGTCAAATTCCAGCATTTTTATCATAGCCTCATTTACGTAAAGTATTTTGCCTTCTAAATTAGTCCTGTATATTCCCACTAGGGAGTTGTCCACAAGATCGCGGAATTTCCGCTCACTTTCCTTCAGTGCATCCTCTGCCTTTTTGCGCTCAACTCCTGCCGCCTCCAACTTAACCACGCGTTGGTGCAGCTTTGTCAGTTCTTCTAGGAGTTGATCTTTTGTCTTCTCTGCCTGGCTCATCACATTAATCTCCTAGATTTAGCTCCTTCAGAAAAATCTGCAATCTACAATCTACAATCTGAAATCCATTGAACTCTGGCACACAATCTTTGAAACTGTCAAGCTGGGGAGAGTGAATAAACTTCTTGGTAAGGAGTCTAGGACCATCTCAAGATCATCAAAAAACCCGGCAAGATCTACTCTTGCCGAGTCTTCTGATTGCTAGCAAAATCTCTTCGTGCTCTTCGTGGTTTAAAAATTCGCCATTTATTCTGAAAGAAGTTGCTCTCGAGCAACACGTTTGCCGGTTTCGGTCTGGATCTTACTGTCAACCAACCGCTCAAGGGCGGCCTCATCAAGGAGAGCCTTCTTATCCAAAAGATCAGCAAGGATCAGCGCATCCGAGACAATCTTATAGTTGAGGTCTTCAGAACTTTCTCCATTAATCCTCTGTTCGATGATCTGGCAGACCTGATCTGTAACCTCTTTTTCAGTCCCTATATCAGCAAGAACCTTTCTGGTAATGGCGCTGGGGCTATCCCCTTGAGCTGAAGAAGCTGATTGCTCTCCGTGTGGCTGAGAATTCAACACCAAATTCCCCAGAATTGTAGCGGCGAATACCACTTTCGGTTGGCCACCCTCTTCATCAAGAATCTCCTCTACCAGCTCCGCTATCTTCTGGCTGCGCTCAAGACTGGCATCGTCCGGTTTCATTTTGATTTTGGCAGTAACCAGAAGCAGGTCACGATAGAGGGCCTTGAGACTTTCCCCTTCAAACATCTCGGGCATGCACTGCTCGGCGTACTTGCAATATTCCAGGCAACCGAGGTCGCGTTTTGGATTCAGGAAGCGGTGGCCGCACTCGCACGTGCGCTTGCTGTCGTCTTTCCAAAATTCCACCGGCCGGTCACAATTAGGACATCTTACATCAAAGATATCGTCTGGCTTCCAGAACATGGTGTTCTGACCAGGGCAGCTGATGTCGTCTTTTTGCATTGGTCTACCTCCTCCAAGTGTCGCCTCAAGTCTACTTGAGTGCTGAGGAGATTGCTTTGACTTAGGTCAATATCCAAAAACTAAAAAATATTGAAGCATTGTAAAATCTCAAATTCCAAGCACCAAATCTCAGGGTGTCAGGTGTCGGGTGTCAGGTGTCAGGTGTCAGAGAAAAGATACATAGAAGCTGAAGCGTGTTGGAGCGAAGCGGCAGCGGGGAACACTGAAACCTTGGTCATTGTAATTTGGAATTCGGGATTTTCTAACTACTATAGCCCTCCACACTCCGGTTCTTTGCTGACCGTCGACTACTGTGCCTCACTCAGTATCTCCTCCGGAGGCTCACATACCGACTCACCAGCCTTTTTCATCTCCACAAAATAGGCCGCAACCAGCGCGGCAGTGCAGCCGTCGGCAGCGGCTACCACAATCTGCTTGGCATATTTTTCTCTCAGATCACCGATCACGTATATACCCGGCATATTAGTCTCACACTTCTCGTTGGTGACCACGTATCCATCAGTATTCATTTTTATGCCGGCGGGAACCAGCTGGTTGTTGGGAACGAAGCCTACAAAGACAAAAACACCATCGGTGGACAATTCCCGCTGTTCGCCGGTTTGGGTATCCTGTAAATCGACTGCATTAACGCCTTCGTCATCGGCTTTGATTTCGGTGACAATCGAGTTCCACAGGATCTCGATCTTACACTCATCTTTGACCCGCTGCTGGAGGATCATGCTGGCCCGCAGTGCATCCCGCCTGTGGACCAGATAAACGTGCTTGGCTAGTTTAGCGAGGTAGAGAGCCTCTTCGGCGGCTGTATCTCCACCCCCCACAACTACTACAGTTTTCTCCCTGAAAAAGAAGCCGTCGCATACCCCACAGTAAGAGACTCCCTTTCCATAGTATTCATCCTCGCCAGGAATATCGAGTTTGCGGGGACTGCCACCGGTCGCCAGAATAACCGTGTGCGTCTTAAGGGTGTCGCCATTGGCGAGCCGAACGGTATGAAAATCCAGCCCTGGCTCCACTGCCACAACCTCTTCCTGCACTATCTCCATACCGTATGATTGAGCATGCTGGAGAAATTTCTGCGATAATTCATAACCAGTTATGTGCTCAAACCCGGGATAATTCTCCACACCGTCAGATATGGCTACCTGACCACCAGCAGCGCCTTTCTCGATGAGGATCGTCTTCAACGCTGCTCTCATGGCATATATCCCGGCACTAAGCCCACCGGGGCCACCTCCAACGATTACAACATCATATAAATCACCCTCCGACATCAACGGTCTCCTTTCCAGAACATAACCTCGTAGCGACGAAGCGGGTCGTAACCATCTCCCGGTGACACGCCCTTTTCCTCGGTCCCGCGACGGCAATTTGTGAAATTTTCAAGTTAGTATCTTATCTAACTTTTATCAAGAAGTCTAACGGCGCATAACTAATAACCTTCTTGCGCCTTGTGCCATGCGCGCCTATTGGCGCAGCAACTGGCGGGCA
>CBFDBW010000186.1:0-5974 GCA_965603145.1 uncultured Syntrophobacterales bacterium | reverse complement strand
ATATTATTTTACAACTTTTTTTCGCAGTGAGCCAGCTGGGAAAAGTAGAGGTCACAACAACTCCCTTCATTCCCGTAATGGTAAGTACAGTTTTACCCAGGCTCTAAAGGTTGACCCAAGCATCACAATTTTGCTAAAGGATTAGATGCAATTAATCTGTTGGTGGGTTGAATAAGGTTAGTGAGATTCCTGCTGAGAAATCCATCGGATCGATCCCCAGGCTGAATGGGGTGCAACGAACACGGTGGTGGGCGAATGGAGAAGGAGCCTAATGGCCAAGATTACCATAATACGCAAGAAAGGTGAGGATCTGGCGGCAGAACTCGGACTGGAGATAAAGCAGTGGTTCGAGCGGCGAGGCGTGGAGGTTTTTTTGCTCGAAAATATTGCTCACCATGCTGAGCAGAGCAGCCTTGAAGATTTTATTCATCAAGTACCATCCGATAGTCTGGCTGTGGTGGTTCTTGGGGGTGACGGCACATTGCTCAGTGTAGCCAGACTTCTCACAGAGCGAACCATTCCGGTTCTGGGGGTAAACATTGGCGGAATGGGTTTTCTCACCGAAGTAAGCTTAGAGGACTGCTACCGTTTCTTCGAAGATATTCTGAGACAGCGGTTTGAAGTGGAAAGACGCATGCGCCTCCAGGCCGTCTTATTCAGGCAGGGTGAATGCTTGCTCAACAGTACTGTTCTGAACGATGTGGTGATCAACAAGGCCGCTCTTGCACGAATTGTTGACCTGGAAGTAACCATTGACGGCCTTCCTCTAACAACCTATCGGGCTGACGGACTTATCGTTGGGACTGCCACAGGATCAACCGCTTACAATCTCTCCGCCGGAGGCCCCATCGTTTATCCAACGGCCGAGACTATCATCTTAACGCCTATCTGCGAGTTTTCTTTGACAAATCGTTCCATTATTCTGCCAGGCGATGCCCATGTTGAAATCAAAGTGGGCGCCAAGGCAACAGACGTTACTCTGACCTGCGATGGACAGGTGGGATGTGAACTACAAGCAGATGATATTGTCCGTGTAGAGGAGGCCCCTCAACCTCTCTTTCTGATCAAGTCTCGCCAAGAGGACTATTTCACCATTCTCCGCAATAAGCTGAAATGGGGACAAAGGTAGAGGAGATTTTAGATTGTGGATTTCGGATTTCGGATTGGGGAAGGCATGGGGCATAGAGCATGGGGCATGGAGCAATTTCGTACTGAGGATTTAACTCGTCCTCGTTCTTGATATGGAGAGGCGGAAGTTGATGGAAATTACAAATTACAAGACCCAAATAACAAATCACAATGACTAAGGTTTCAGTATCCAGGTTTCAGCGTTTTCGCTTCTACTCCCTGATACCTGATACCCGATACCTGAAACCCTGAGATTTAGTGCTTGGAATTTGAGATTTTACAATGTTCTCGTATTCCATTATTCCAGCTGACTCCCGTGCGAAGAAAAGACACCCAAAGCCGCCTTTGGGGGCAACTCAAAGCCAGGTCCTCTGGGCCTGGATTCGTTACTTTCATGGCTTGTTTTTGGAGGAGAATGGACTATGCCTGAGATCGCTCCCTTAAAGGGGTTACTATACAATCAGAAATTGATCGGAAACATGGACGAGGTAATAACACCACCTTTTGACGTGATCTCTCCTGAGGAACAGGAGATGTACCATAAGCGTCATCCCTACAACATGATTCGACTCATCTTGGGACAGCATAAACCGGGCGACAATGAGGAGCATAACTGGTATACCCGAGCAGCTGAGGCACTTGTGGCCTGGCAGAGAGAGGGGGTGCTGATCCAGGATCCCAAGCTGGCGTTTTATGACTACGAGATCAGTTATCAAGAGTCTCCCAATCTGTCGAAAACTCGGCAGGGATTTCTCTGCCTGGTTAAGCTACAAAACTTCTCTCATGGATCAGTACTTCCTCACGAACGCACCTACGAGGCGACCAAGTCCGAGCGGTTGAAACTGATGCTCGCTTGCAATGCTAACCTTAGCCAGGTGTTCGCTCTTTATCCAGACCCGACCCACATAGTGAAGCAGAGCCTGCATCAGGGACGTGAACAAGGGCCGGTGTTTAATTTCACAGACAGCAACGGTATTCACCACCGGATGTGGCGTGTTACCCAAGCAGAGGTAATTCAAAAGGTGGTGGAGTGTATGAGGGATAAGCCGCTCTATATTGCCGACGGTCATCATCGGTATGAGACAGCCCTCAATTACCAGAAGCTCATACAGCAAAGACACCCTGAAAGGGGAGAGCGGGCTTTATTCAATTACGTTTTCATGTATCTGGCCGATATGCACCAGGAAGGATTGTCCATCCTTCCCACCCACCGGATGTTTGTTCAGCTGCCGCAGTTCCAGATGGATTCCTTCCTGGTACGGGCTGCCGATTATTTTGAAGTGGAGCGTTTTCCCTTTGATGAAGCTGGGCGCAGCAAGATGTTTCGAGAGTTCCTCTCCGCCCTGTATTCCGCCGGTGAACGCCATTACATTGGCGTTTATGAGTCTGGAGCAGGTCAATTTGTACTCTTGAAGCTGCGAGACGATGTGGACCACGGATTTTGGCGTGCTCAATTGGAGCCACCCTTGCAGAAGCTGGATGTGATGGTACTCACCGAGTTAGTCCTCAAACGACTCCTCAAAGTGGATGAGAAGACACTTGATGACGAGACTAAAATTAAATATCGACACGATGCCTTGGAGGCTGTGGAAGAGGTAGACCGTGGTCTTTTCCAAGTGGCGTTCCTATTGAATCACACCAAAATAGAGCAACTGCAAGAAGTGGCGAATGGTGCCTTGTTCATGCCGCATAAGTCTACCTATTTCTATCCAAAGGTTATCGATGGTTCAGTTCTAAATCTTCTGGATCCCAATGAAGATGTGCAACTCTGACGCTCGTAGACCACGGCAGGGAGAAACTCTGGATGCCGTTTTCCAGGGGCGCCTAAAAATAATCCAGCCTGAGAAGGGCTATCGCTTTTCCATTGACGCAGTGCTACTGGTGGGGCTCACCCGCATTCGTCCAAGGGATCGAGTTGTTGACCTTGGGACCGGCTGTGGCGTCATTCCACTACTACTGGCCTACCAGAATGCAATAGACCATATCACCGGCGTTGAGATTCAAGAATCCCTAGTTTCCATGGCAAGGAGAAATGTCCTCATTAACGAGCTTTCCCACCTGATAACAATAGTCCAAACAGACCTGAAGAAGATGAACGCTGCCATGGTTGGCGGGTCGGTGGATCTGGTGGTGAGCAATCCCCCTTACGGAAAATTGTGCAGCGGGCGGCTCAATCCCAATTCGAAAAAAGCGATAGCTCGGCATGAGTTGTTGGCCAATGTGGGAGATGTGGTTCGGGCAGCTGCCCAACTCCTGCCACAGAAAGGACGGTTGGCTCTCATCTATCCTGCACGGCGATTGCCCAACCTGCTCAAAGAAGTTTGCTTGAACGGATTTGCCCCAAAGCATCTCACCGTCATCCACTCTACGCTCGATTCAGAGGCTAAGCTGGTGCATCTGGAGTCAATCAAGGGAGGGGGAGAAGAACTGTGGCTGAGCAAGCCGTTTGCGATTTACCGCAGCGATGGTTAGTATACGGATGAGATGAACGCTATGTATGGGAACGCTGCCGCTGACTCGTGAGCAAGGTTTCCAGATTACGTCTCAATTCAGGATCTGATATGGTCTCAAGCAGCCTTCGCTGTTCCTGACTTAGGGGTTGGGGAGGTCTTGCATCCCCTTCAGGACCTGAGGCAGCATGAGAACCGGTCGAAGGTGGACCAGACTGAACCTTGTCCAAAGTTCCTTGACGGAAACGCAGCTCTTTTATCTCTAGAGAGGGCAGCTCTTCATTTAACTTTTGCCGCAATTCCTCTCCCAAAAAACGGAGATGGTTTAACCACACCGAGTTTTCCACCCGTACCTGTAGCACCCCGTCTTTCAAAAATTCTGGTTGGGTTTGTCTGGCAAGTTGGGATCCCACTATCTCTTGCCAACGAAGCAAGGGTAGGGAGGCTTCGATATTGTTCTCCCACTTCTGGTCCTGGAAGAGTTGTTTGAGAATTGAGCTAATATGTTCAGGGGGTCTTTTTTTTTGCAATGTCTGACCTTACGATAATTACATATCATCAGAGTGCAGGATTTCCAGAAAATCCTCTGCACTATAATCCTCCAATCGATCCCAACGCTCCTTCTCGCCCTCGTCAACGAGAGTCTGGTACTCCTCGGGATCAAAGGTATCGCTGATTTCGACAATCCAGAAGCTGTTGGCGAGGTGGTTTATCTCCAGATATTCCTGAACCATCTCCTCGGCTTCGTTGGCATCATCAGCTCTCAGGATAAAGGGAACAGTCATATACTCACTCTCGCCCACCCGGTAGCCAAGTGTTATCTCAAATATATAGAGCCCTTCTTCAAGATCAAAGACCATGGGGAAACTCCTTTCTATCTCTGGGGCCCATTTCTGAGTGGAAACTAACTAGTGTCCATCCGGAAACCACCTCGTTGGGATGTCATTCTGAGGAGCAAAGCGACGAAGAATCTCGTAGTTCCCGTGTCCGCCAGAGATTCTTCGCGGAGTTTATCCTGAGTACACCGAAGGGCTCAGAATGACAACTAGGCATTTCCGGATGGGCACTAACTATAATACAGCCTACAACTTCGTCAAGGAAAATTATAGTAAAGTGGGACTTAGGATTTGTCCTTCAGCTCCCACCCTTCGGGCGGGTTCCCGGTTTCGGATTTCGGATTGCAAAAAATCCAAATTAAAAAGTCAATTAGAATTCCGCAATCCGCATTCCCCGCAACTTGTCGTAGCGAAGCGGAATTCCCGCTTCAGCGGGGCTGCAGTGAGCTTCAATATTGTCCTTTTGTTTTTTTTGGGATTGACTAGACTACCTGCTTCAGTCTCCAGCAAGGACGGGGTGAGCTGCGAGGCAAAGAGCATCGGAGCAACCGGTGGGTGGTGCCGTGCTGTCTGGAATGCCCACCATCTGCGTCGGCACGATGATAGTTAAACTGGCTCAAGACCCCACTATCAATGACAGCGACTATGCTCCTTTGTTGAGTAGCTTCCTCTGGCCATACCACCGGGTCACCACAGCAGATGGGCAAATCCCAAAAGAGCACAAGATGGGGAAACTCCTGGTTGATCTTCACTTGCGATTGGCCCAAAATCGTGCTAAACAAAAACAACTTGATAAAAGGTTATTGTTACGAAAGAAAGATACCCAAGCCCCAACTCCCCAGATAGGCTAACCGCATGGGAGGCACCGCCAAAGAAAATCTTGACCTTCTAGAACAGAAGATCAAATTTACCCTCCGACCCTTGATCAATACCATTAACACCTCGGGAATGAACAGGGAGCGTAAGAGTCAGTTAGATACTTTGCTCCCTGAGATCTCCGACCTCCAGCACAATCTTGAAACTCACTTTGAACAAGAGGGGTCAACTGAAGATAAGATTCGGTTGACTAGTCTGGTGGACCACCTTTATTCTCTCATCAAAGGAACGAGTGTAAAGGTGCAACTACCTGAGCGGCGTGAGTATCCAAGAAGCGATATCCAGGTGGATGTGCAACCTACTGATGAAACATCTCAGGTAAAGGGCATTCAGATTATAAATCTCAGCATAGGGGGCATGCGGTTGCACTCGCTGAGTGAGCTCAAGGTTGGTAGTGTATTCAAAACGAAGTTGAATTCATCGCGTCACGGGATTATTCTCCTGCGAGGAGAAGTACTCTGGTCGAGACCGAAACAAAACGGTGAAGGTTATATTGTAGGTGTGCATTTTTTACCTATGGACGAAGAGGAAGAGAAAACTCTGAGAAGTTTTTTGGAAGAGTGGAGTACCTGAAGCAGCAGACTATTTTGTCTGCGAAAAAGCTTTATTAAATAAGGGGTGTCCTTGCAGACGTCTGGAGAAGGCGAGGGCGGATACCCTGCTCGAGGTGTAAAGAGATGGCAA
>CBFDBW010000185.1:0-5992 GCA_965603145.1 uncultured Syntrophobacterales bacterium | reverse complement strand
GCAAGCTCAAACTCATCCTGATCCCGGTACACCAGGGCCATTCTTTCATTGAAGTGAGCTTCTCCAAGTTGGTCTTGGTGGGCCTGGCAGATATCTCTGGCCCGGCTGAAAGCCTCCAGGGCCCGGGACATATCCCCTTGTTCTCTGGACAGCTCCCCCAATCTCGACATCAGGTTAGCAATATTTTTTTCATCTCCCTTTTGTTCAAAAAAATCAAGTGCTTGTTCGTAATGATTGCGAGCTGTTTCAGGACTTTGAGTGTTGCGGTAAGTATCTCCCAGCCCAATGGCGGTGAGGGCGCATCCTTCCGCGCTGCCCAGTTTTCCACAGATGGCCTTTGCCTCTCTCAGGTATTCTTTGGCCTCATCCCACTTTCCCTTCTGCAGGTAGATATCCCCTATCTTGAAGCAGGTGTTGGCGATGCCCTCTTCGTTGTTGCTGGCGCGAAAGCTCTCCAAATCGTCCAAGTGCTTTTTGAGTGACATGTGCTTCTCTCGATACCAGAAAAATAACTGCTCGCTTGTTCCGCCTTTTCGTGTCCCGCTAAACTGTCGCAGGCGCAACCTTTATATTATATATACTGAGTGGGGACAACAGCAAATATTGCTGACCCTTTTCCCCGCTTTTTCTATTGACAAAGATCTGGCTCCGGACTATAGAAGAAGAGTGAGTGAATTGATTCACTTATTCTTTTTACACTCTCGAGCACCCCTCAAGGAGGAAGGCATGAGCGAGGAAGAGAAACAGGCAATTATTGACTTCATGAAATCGAAGAAGGGGAAGACCAAGCACTACTTTAACGAGCTTTGCAAGGCCGTTCCCCATCTGAAAATGCGTGTTGCTAAGAAAGTCATCAATGAGATGGTCAACGACGGCCAGCTGAAATATTGGTCCAGCGGCAGCACTACCCTGTACTTGCTGCCCGAACACGCCGATGTGGGCAAAGAAGAAGATGACATGAACTAGCAGGTCATCACCTGAAATTTATTGTCGCCAAGTTTGACTGTGCCCCAACCACCGGAAAACCAGTAGCCTGTTGCGGGTAAGGTGATTCATTGTATCTGAGAGAGCAGGGCGATCGCACCTGCAACACAGATCCATCCACGTTGCCCCCCGGCTATTACCTCTATTTTATTTTGATTGACAAAATTCAGCAGACAGTTTATACACATACAAATCACTGAGTGAATTGATTCACGAATAGCGCTATGGATTGCATTTCCCATTTCCCCCGCCTAAAACAAACAAGCGCAATTATTCGTATTTTATGCGAAATGGAGCGCTATTTTCTTTGAATAGCAGCTATGAGAGAGGAGGTGAGACTCCCCAGATTGAAGTGAATCCACTTTGCCAGACAGAGATCTATTTTCCAACTGATATTTACCGATGTTTAAGGAGGTAACGGAATGGCATTGAAACACAAGACCCCATTGCTAGATGAGCTGGAAAAGGGGCCCTGGCCAAGCTTTGTCTCGGACATCAAGCAGATTGCCGAGAGAAAGCCCATGTGCGATGACCTCTTGGGCGTGATGGAACAATCTTACGTGGACAAAGAGGGACACTGGAAACACGGCGGCATCGTGGGCGTGCTGGGTTATGGTGGAGGCGTCATCGGCCGCTATTGCGACCGTCCCGACCTTTTCCCCAACGTGGCCCACTTTCACACCATGCGCGTCAATCAGCCCTCGAGCAAGTTTTACAACACCGACATCCTGAGAAGAATCTGTGAACTGTGGGAAAGGCGCGGCAGCGGCCTTACCAACATGCACGGCTCCACCGGAGACATTATCCTGCTCGGTACCACCACCGATGAGCTCGAGCAGGTCTTTTACGAATTGACCCATAACCTAGATATGGATCTAGGTGGATCAGGCTCCAACCTGCGTACGCCAAGCTGCTGTCTGGGCAAGGCCCGTTGCGAGTGGTCCTGCATTGATACTCAGGCCATCACCACCGACCTTACCAACGAGTACCAGGACGAGCTCCACCGGCCCGCCTTCCCTTACAAGTTCAAGTTCAAGACCTCCGGCTGCCCCAACGATTGTGTGGCCGCCATTGCCCGGGCCGACTGCTCCATCATCGGCACCTGGAGAGATCAGATCCGCATCGACCAGGAGGCTGTAAAGGCCTACGCCGCCGGGGAACTGGCCCCCAACGGCAATGCTCATGGCACAGGACCGGCTGTTCTGGACATTCAGAAAGAGGTCTGCGACCTTTGTCCCACCCGCTGTATCGATTGGGACGGCAAGAATCTGAAGATCTGGGATGAGAACTGCACCCGTTGTATGCACTGTATCAATGTCATGCCCCGGGCCTTGAGACCTGGAACCGACACCGGCGCCACTATCCTGTGCGGCGCCAAGGCCCCCATCCTCGAGGGCGCGCAGCTTTCCAGCGTCATCATCCCCTTCATCAAGATGGAAGAGCCATATGAGGAATTAAAGGATTTCGTCGACAAGATGTGGGATTGGTGGATGGAAAATGGCAAGAACCGGGAGCGTTTGGGTGAACAGATCCAGCGAATGGGACTCAGGGAATTCCTCAAGGCGGTGGAGCTTGAGCCCGATCCACGCATGATCAACACACCGCGCTACAACCCCTATATCTTCTACGATCCCGCTGACGTACCTGGAGGATGGGAGATTGACGCGAAAGCTTACCGCGAGAAACACCAGGCCTAGGAGGTGAACACAATGGCTTTTGATCCAAATGAACCGATGAAAGATCGTATTACAGATATCGGGCCACCGCACTATGAGCAGTTTTTCCCGCCTGTAATCAAGGAAAATTACGGCAAATGGAAGTACCACGAGATCCTCGAGCCCGGAGTTCTCGTCCATGTCTCGGAAACAGGCGCTGAAGTATATACCGTCAGGGTCGGTGGCTGCCGTCTCATGAGCGTTGACATCATCCGGGAGATCTGTGAACTCGCCGACAAACACTGTGATGGTTACGTGCGCTGGACCACCCGAAACAATGTCGAATTCATGGTCGATGACAAGGCCAAGCTGCAGCCAATGATAGATGATCTGAGGAGCCGTAAGTTCGACGGTGGCAGCAACAAGTTCCCCATCGGCGGCACCGGCGCCGGCATCACCAACATCGTCCACACCCAGGGATGGCTCCACTGCCACACCCCGGCCATTGATGCCTCCGGTATCGTCAAGTCTGTCCTGGATGAGCTCTATGACGACTTCGTTGGTATGCGGCTTCCGGCCCAGGTGCGAATCGCTCTGGCCTGCTGCCTGAACATGTGTGGCGCTGTGCACTGCTCCGACATCGCCATCCTCGGCGTGCACCGCAAGCCACCTTTCATTGAACATGACCGTGTCAGCAAGGTCTGTGAAATTCCGCTGGCCATCGCCGCCTGCCCCACCGCGGCCATCAAGCCGACCAAGGTGGATGACATGAAAAGCTTGGCAGTGAAAAACGAGCGCTGCATGTTCTGCGGCAACTGCTACACCATGTGCCCGGCCATGCCGCTGGCAAACGCTGAGGGAGACGGTATTGCCCTCTGGGTGGGCGGCAAGGTCTCCAACGCCCGCTCCGTTCCCGCGTTCTCCAAGCTGGCCGTGCCTTACATCCCCAACGAGCCCCCGCGCTGGCCAACCACGGTTCAGACCATCAAAAAAATCGTGGAAGTCTATGCCAGTGACGCCAACCGCTATGAGCGTGTGGGCGAATGGATCGATAGGATCGGCTGGGAGAGGTTCTTCGAGAAGACTGAGCTCGAGTTCAGGCACGAGCACATCGATGACTACCGGCTGGCCATGACCACCTGGAGAACCACAACCCAGTTCAAGTGGTAGGGCAGCATAAAAACGGTGTCACAAGAAACCTATGGATAACACACGACCCCGCGTGGTCGTTGCAGGACTGCGCGGGGGATCAGGAAAAACCACCCTTGCCCTTGGATTGATAGCTGCCTGGCAGCAAAGGGAAGGGGTGGTGGTTCCCTTCAAGAAGGGTCCAGATTATATTGATGCGGGCTGGCTGGGCCTAGCCGCCGGCCAGCCCTGCTACAATCTGGACCCATACATGATGAGTGGGGAGCAGATCCTCGACTCGTTCTGGCAGCACTCGCAGAAAGCGCAGGGCGCGGTTATTGAAGGCAATCGTGGCCTTTTCGACGGTATGGACGCTGAAGGCTCCTGTAGTACCGCCGAACTGGCCAAATTGCTGCAAGCGCCAGTGCTTCTGGTGGTGGATGGTTCCATGGTCACCCGCACTGCTGCTGCCTCTGTTTTGGGTTGCCAGCATTTCGATCCCGAGGTCTCCATTCAGGGTGTGGTATTGAACCGAGTGGCTGGCCCCCGGCATGAGAAAATGCTGCGCACCACCATTGAACGCTACTGCCACGTACCGGTGGTGGGCGCCATCCCCAAGCTTAAGGAAGACGACTTTCCTGAGCGCCACATGGGTCTGGTGACAGTCGAGGAGCATCCGGAAGCCCGGGAAGCCATTCTGGCCCGGATCCGGGTTGTGGAACAATACCTGGATCTGGAAAAAGTAATCGCCATTGCCAACCAGGCTCCTCCCATAGGCTGGCAACCTGCTTCTTCGATGAAAAGGGTAAGCAAGGCCTATCGCCAGCCGGTTGTTGGGGTTATCAAGGACTCTGCCTTTCAATTCTACTATCCTGAGAATCTGGAGGCCCTGGAAAAGCGGGGAGCAAGGCTGGTGACGGTGAATAGTTTGCGGGACAAAGCGCTACCGAGTCTGGACGCACTATACATAGGTGGCGGCTTCCCGGAAACCCATGCGGAGCAACTGGCTACCAACAGCCAGTTTAGAGGGTCCCTCAAAGCGGCAATTGAAGCAGGGCTGCCGGTTTACGCCGAATGTGGTGGCCTTATGTACCTGGGCAGAAGTTTAACAATTAAATCAAATACTTATTCCATGGTAGAGGCCCTGCCAATGGACTTTCAGCTTGAGAAAAAGCCACAAGGACATGGTTATACTAAGCTGGAAGTAGTTGAAAATAATCCTTTTTATCCAGTGGGGATCACTTTAAAGGGACATGAGTTTCATTACTCCCGGGTAATCGACTCTGACCTGGATTCCAATTCGCTGGTATTCGCTATGAGGAGGGGAACCGGCATCCTGGACGGCAAGGATGGGGTGTGCTATAAAAATGTGCTGGCCACTTATACGCATGTGCACGCCATCGGTACACCGGAATGGGCTGAGGCCTTGATACGAAAGGCTCTGGCTCATCAGCGCGAGTCAAAAAATAACTCTGAAAGAAAAAAAGGAAACATGGACAACCGGAAAACCAACACAGGGGTTGGTGACGGGGTCCGATAACAAAATCAGGAGGTGAATTTCATGGCAATAGTGGAGCACATGGGCAAAACGTTCGAGATTGATGAAGACGGCTTCATCGATACTTTTGAAAGTTGGAACCCCGAATGGGTTGATTACGTAAAAGCCTCTGAGGGAATTCAGGAACTCACCGACGAGCATTGGCAGGTCATCCACGTGCTGCAGGACTACTACCAGAAGCACGGTATTGCCCCCATGGTACGAATCCTGACCAAGGTGACCGGCTACAAGCTCAAGTACATTTACGAACTCTTTCCCTCTGGACCGGGTAAAGGGGCCTGCAAGATGGCTGGGCTGCCCAAGCCCACCGGCTGCGTCTAATTAAGTATTCTTTCTGAAATGAGGACTTCATTTACAGAAAGAGGAAAGAAGACAATTCTTCCTTTCCTTTAGAGGAATAGTGTTTGCTTGGGGGTCGGAGAGCATGTCCGACCCTTTTTTTCTCTGCAACCGGGGTAGAGCCAGACGTTCTTTTGACTGTTCTCCTGGTTCGGTCCTTTTTGTGCCATGTTTGTCTCTTGATTATTTAGTCTGATAATGTATATTATGTAAACTTTAAGATCTCTATATAAATTCGCGCCAGGATCTCAAACAGAATTTTCTCAAACTGCCCCCCTCTTCCATCTCAGGCATTACCTCAACAACCACTTCTGAAGCCGGGCAATGT
>CBFDBW010000184.1:0-6039 GCA_965603145.1 uncultured Syntrophobacterales bacterium | reverse complement strand
TACGCTTCATCCTCTCCGAGCCTGCGCGCGGCCACATCTGGCACACTCTGACGCGCTTTTCCACGGAGTAGGTTCGCCACATTAGGGTCTGGTCTCCCTCTCCCTTTTTCATAAGGGAGGGGGATTTTTTTTAGCGCTAACCTAATGTGCTTGTGTGCCGAAAGTAATTTCTTTCGCTATGCGCTCTGCGCTTAGCGCCATGCCTTTCTCCTACTTCTGCACCCGGATGGTCAGGGGTATTCGCAGTTCCCCGGATTGAGCGCTGTCTGTTTTAATGGTCAGGATGTCCTGGAATTCGACCCTGCCTCCAGGCACTTTATCCATCAGGGCCACAACTTCCAGTTTATGTCTACTGGCAGGCTTATCATCCGGCGCCAGGGAACGCACCTGGAAATAGTCCTTATTATAGCTCAATGCCAGAATCCTAAAGTTCCTGCCCCGGGTATTCATTATGGTAAGCACCTGCTTGCTTTTCCTGCTCTTGGACCCTTGTTGGAAGGTTATTCTATTGGGCCAGGCCTCCAGTTCGGGTCTGATCCGGACATGAACCGACAGTTTCACCACCTTCTTTTTTGGGTGGTTGGTGTGTAGGGTGATGTAGCCGCTGGCGGTCTTCCGGTCAGTGGCCTTGCTGACCACCTCCAGCTCGTACTGGTGGCCGTCGTCTTTACGGTTCAGTTTGTAATCGATGGCTGATCCCAAATTACTCTGAACCTTAATGATCTCAAGCGGTTGGTCATCGGTGGCGCGAATGCTGACTACACGTCGAATGTCTTCGCCAACAGTGCCACGGAGCAAAATCTTGGTTCCGGGTTCGACGCTGATGTAAGTGCGGACGTTAATGGCGAGGTAGATTTTGCTTTTTCGTTGCCTGGGATCATTAGTGGTCACCTGCGCACTTTTCGTGATCTTGCCTTGTAAACCAGTGGTATGTACCTGCAAAGTGACCTGCCCCACGCCACCTGGCGGGATGGTCCGGTCGTAGCGGACCACCGAGCAGCCTCAGCCGGGTTTGACGCTGAGGATTCGGAGTTCTTCACTACCACTGTTTTTTACTTGAAATGTGTGGGATACGACCTCTCCTTCCCAGTGGGGGCCGGCATCATGGCGGGGAGACGGGATCTCCAGGATCGGCTTGGCTGCGGAGGAATCTGCTTGAGAGACGATTGGATATATTGCTAAGATCAGACCAACAAATACCATTATTGGTAATTTCAGGTTCTCGACCAAGTTCATTATCTTTCTATCTCTGTCTGTTAAAATTGAAAAAGTCTTCTTTTTGACGCTATGCGCTATGCTCTTTGCGCTATGCGATCTATTCAAGGAGAATTCTTCAAGGTTATCTTTTGGATGCTCTTGGCTCCTTCGGGATCTTCCACTACTATTTCATACTCATAGGTAACCGGCTTTTCCGGGATCACCACAGTCCACTCAACCACCCCGGTCTTGGCATCGATTACCATACCTTCAGGCGGTTCACCTTGCAAAGAATAGCTCAGGGCGTCACCATCCACATCCTCTGCCTTTATTTCATAGCGATACGTGGCCCCTTCCTCCAACTGCGCCGGGGGTTTGGAGACGATCATTGGCGGGCTGTTTTGAATGATCACCGTAGTGGAGGTATTGGGCTGTCCCCAATCAGTACCATCGAAGGCGGTGGCAGCCACTTGTACTTCATCGCCTCTGCGAAAGTAGCGGTTGGCCAGAGATGGACCCTCCGGGCCCACCACGGTCTCACCATTCACTATCCACTCGTAGGTGTACGTCATCGCGTCATTATCCAGATCTTTTCCACTGGCATCTGCTTTGAGTTCCGCGGTGGAAGTGGGAGGAGCGGACCCGATGGCTACCCACACAACAGCCGGCGGAGTATTGCCAATCATAACCACGTCAGAAGTAACCGGGTCTTTGTTACTCCCGGGCTGAACCACCCAGACTTGAACCGAGATGAAATCCCCACGGTTAAAATGTTGCTTGGCAAGAGTAGCCCGAATAGCCCCGGGAATGGGCTCGTCATTTTTCAGCCACTGGTAGCCGAGCCGTGCTGCCGGAACTCCCCGAACGTCCACCTCGGCCTTCAGATTTGAATAACTTGTGGGATTTGCGGGTTCAATCCAAATCGATCTGACCCTGGCTGTCTCGCTGGTCCTAGAGCTGGATTCGGCTGACTCCTGCCTGTCATCAGCCGGTTGACTACAGGAAAAAAATCCCACTGTCAAAAGTAAGATAATCGCTCTGCGGAACATCTTTCACCTCTTCAGTATCTCATGGTGTCGGGTGTCAGGTGTCAGCATTGATAGATCTGAAACCTGAACACTGAAACCTTACTCTTTGTGATTTGTGATTTGGAACTTCTGTTCCTCCAGTCCTCCAAAACAGCTCGCAATCTTTACCAGCAAAGCCATTCAACTCTTGGAGGTCCCTCCTACCGAGATTCCATTGTACACATTTACTACCTGGCTGCCAGGGAAAAACCGCTTTCCTACCCGGAAGGGGAATCCAACTCATATGCCTTTATCTTATAGAGCAGGGCAGGATGGCTGATTTCCAGTATTTTTGCAGCCTGAGTGCGGTTGCCGCCGGTTTTTTCCAGAGCCCTCCGAATGAGTGTTCTTTCCAGCCTCCGGCTAGCCTCCTTTATCGAAAGGTTTTCGTCATTCGCCAGATATTCCACGGGTTCCGCTTTTGGTTGCAAATGAGGTGGGAGATCTGTTAACTCGATGCTACGGCCGCCGGCCATGACCATGGCCCGTTCGATGAAGTTCTCCAGTTCCCGCACGTTCCCCGGCCAATCGTAACGCTGGAGGGCGCTGGCGGCAGCGGGACTGACCCCATCCACCTCCGAATGCAAGCGCTTGCTGATTTTCTCTATGAAATGTTGAATGAGCAAGGGTATATCCTCAGCACGTTTGCGCAGGGGCGGCACCACAACATGGAGAACATTGATGCGATAGTAAAGGTCATCCCGGAAACGGCCATTCTTCACCTCTTCAGCAAGGTCTTTGGTGGTGGCCGCCAGAACCCTGATATCTATGTTGATGGATTGGGTATCTCCCACCCGCTTTATCTCCTCCTCCTGTAATGCTCTGAGTAGTTTTACCTGCAAGGGTCGAGGCAGCTCGCCGATTTCGTCCAGAAAAATCGAGCCCCCATGGGCCTCCTGGAAAAGGCCCCTTTTGTCTTTGATGGCATCGGTAAAAGCCCCCTTTTTGTGACCGAAGAGTTCACTCTCCAACAAAGCTTCCGGAATCGCACCGCAATTAACTGTAACCAATGGCTTGTCAGCGCGGGGGCTGTTGTAGTGAATGGCTCTGGCGATGAGTTCCTTGCCTGTGCCGCTTTCCCCGGTAACGAGGACCGAGGTCTTGTAATCAGCCACCTTCTCAATGGTGGCAAAAATCTCCTGCATGGGGGGACTGCGGCCAATCATCTGGGCAAAGCTATAGCGCTCCCGCACGCTTTGCTGCAGCAGCCGGTTCTCCTTACGCAACCGTTCCCGCTCTTCGGCTTTCCTGAGCGTAAGCATGATTTCATCAGGCTTGAAAGGTTTGGATACATAGTCATATGCACCACGTTTCATCGCCTCGATGGCAGTATCCAGGGTGCCATAGGCGGACATGACGATTACCGTAGACTCCAGTTGCATATCCTGGAAATTCTCCAGAAAAGCCATGCCGTCCATGACCGGCATTTTCAAATCACAGAGAATGAGATCATAGAAACTCTCAGAGGCGAGGTCCAGACCCTGCTTGCCGTCAGCGGCATTGTCCACCTGGTAGCCCTCTTTCTCCAAGAGCACGGCTAGCATATGGCGCATGTTTTCTTCATCGTCAATCACCAGAATCCGCTTTTCTTCCATCTTTAAAGTTTCCTTGTCCTTTTTGGACGACGGCACTCAGTCACAGTGATGTTCGCACTACTTTATTTTTACTGCTTACTGCCCTCTGCCTGCTGCCTGCGGCCTTCTGCTCGGAAACGGGCAACAGGATAGATACCCTGGTCTCCTCCCCGGAGCGGCTACTCAACTCCATGCACCCCCCCAGTGTCTCAATAATCTGGATACTCACCGATAACCCCAAACCCGTACCCTTGCCCACCTCTTTGGTGGTAAAAAACGGATCAAAAACCTTCTCCTGGTCTTCCTGGGCGACGCCGACTCCGGTATCGGCAAACTGGATTTCGACCCAGCGCTTATCGACCGATCCACGGATCTGCCGCAGATGGCGGTAATCCGCTGCCAGCGGATCTGTGCGCCGCCGCAACGGCCGACCGGTAAAGATTTCTTTTACCAGGCTTTTCCCCTCGAAACATCGGGTACCTACACGCAGTTGACCTCCCTGAGAACGCTCACTGGTGGCCGCCATAGCATCCGCGGAATTCACCATCAGGTTGAGAAATACCTGCTTGAGTTGGTCTGCATTGGCCAACACCGTATCCGGATGGGCGGTGAGCTCAAGGATCACCTCGATCTCCTGTTGCCTGAACTGGTGATTCAAAACGGCCAGGGTTTCCTGAATCAGGAGGTGAACTGAGATGGTCTGCCGTTCGCTGGAACTGGGCCGAGAGAAATCCAGTAGTTGCCGAATGATCAGGTTAATGCGTTGGATTTCGCTACCCATGCGACTAAGAAGCTCCAACCTTTCATCTCGATCAATATCTTTTCTCTGCAGCAACTCCAGGTACCCCAGAACAATGCCGATGGGGTTACCAATCTCGTGGGCAATGCCTGCCGCTAACCGGCCAACCGAGGCCAATTTTTCGCTAAAGACAACTTCTTGCTGGGCCCGTTGCAGTTCCAGGTTGGCTTGCTCCAGGGAGATGACATGCTGACGGAGTTCATCTTTGTTCTCTGCCAGCCTTTGAAGCATAGCGTTGAGTGCTTGGGCCAGCTTTCCCAACTCGTTTTGCTCACCTGCGCTTACGTCGGGTATTCTGTCTCCCTCCTGGAAACCCTCGGCTGTCTGTACCAACTGCTGCACCGGCTTGACCACTAGTTTGGAAAAGATATAGGTGCCGAAGGCTACCAGAATCAGAATATCGAGGACTACGTAGAAAAACAGAAGTTGCCGGGATCGGGCCAGACTCTGACGCACATCTGCTAGTGGCGCTTCCAATCGGAGCGCCCCTATTACATTTCTGTCGTTATAGAGGGGTGCAGCAATGATGATTTTTTCAGGCAGCCCCTGCCAAAACGATTTTGGGGACGGGGAGAATGACACGCTCTCAACCCCGAGCCGCATAACCCGCTGCAACCCAGGCAATGGCTTTTGCTCTACCGCCTCTTTCCCGATTTTGGGATATACCACCAGACCTCTCCGGTCTGCCACGGTGATCTCCCAGGGGGTCGTAGCTTCAGGTGTCCCAGCTTGAAAGCCGGCCAAAAGCTCACTATTCTTGCTGAGATCAATGGTATTACCACTTGAGTTGAGCGGGGAAGTTAGCAACTGCACCAAGGAACCTTTCAGCAGTAACCCCTGTCCAATCTTTGCCTGGACCAGATCGCTCTGGTTCACCTTGAGCATGACCATGCCAATCAATAGCATGGCTGAAGCCATCAAAAAGGTGAGGCTCAAGACCACCTTGGTTCTCAGGCTCGTCTGAAAGCGGTTCATAGATATGCTTTTCCCGCCGATGCCAAGCAACAACGACCGTTCTATTGGTGTCTTGGAAATTCTACAAAATATTGAGAAGATATTGCAATGCAAAGTCCACAACATCCCAGATAATCATATGCAACAGGCGTGCCTAGGAACAAAACTTTGGAGTATTGGAGTGCTGGAGTGGCGAAGCCCAGGCTGCGTCGGGATTACTTTGGTTCCGGTAGCAAAGGGGGGCTACAAAAAAACGGGCAGGTTTCCGGCCGGGACAGAGACCGGCCCTACAATTTCCAATTTCGAAATTCGCCTGTGGCGATTATTTCACTGGGGCTCCATGTTCTTTGCCCCACTCCCCTTCCTTCTGGCCCAGATGATCCACCCTGCCAATAAAAGAAAAACAGTGAATAGACTCACAGCCAGCCCTACCTTGAAGCTCAGTGGC
>CBFDBW010000183.1:0-6066 GCA_965603145.1 uncultured Syntrophobacterales bacterium | reverse complement strand
TTCAATTGTGAAAGTACACACGATTCGTTTCGTTTGTTTTCCCGTCATGGTTGCAGGCCCTGCAGTCCGGCGGGCCGACGCAGGGAAGCAAATGACAAAGCCCAAATGACAAACCAAGTCCAAATGCCAAAATCCAAATGACAAATGAAGACCACGGGGAGTCGGGAGTCGGTGGAAGAGTTCGTAACTCCCTCTGACTCCCTCTTACGCTAAGAGGGAGAACAGCCAACAATCTCCAGAGATTCTTCATTCCGTCTCGCTTCATTCAGAATGACACAGGGGTTCTAATGAACGCTATTTCAGGGTCAACGCCCTCCTGATTGGTGATGGTCCACAGTTCGCGTGTTTCGGCAGGGCTAAGGGTACCGGAATAGAATCCATGTTTGCAGGCATTCCGGTTGCCTTCCTGGCCACCGCGCTTCCTTTCAATCTGTGGTTGGTTTGCAGTCACGTTTTGAGAAACCTCACCCGCGGGACTTGATTAGTCAGGGTAGCACACGAGTTACAATCAGAAATTAGCATGAATTCTTCGTTCGAACAAGGAGAAAATGTCGCGTCGAGACTAGAGATACGATAGAGACTGCTAGAGATACAGTGGAGAGACCGGAGACACTTGGAGATTGGTAGAGATACACTGGAGAGACATAGGAAATCCAAATGACAAAGGGGAAAAGGTGAGAGACCACGGTTGTCAGGAGTCAGTAGTCAGCAGGAGCACCTCGACTAATAACCAAAGTCCAAATGTCAAAGTTCAAGGGACATACGGTAGGGCTAGCGACTGCGGGCACAGTTAGAGATTAGTTGAGATGCATTGGGGAGATTAGAGATTGGAGACTAGAGACTGGCGTCACACTGGTTTCCTTGGAGTTTCGGGAACATGGAGGACAAAGTCTTTCGGTTAATAATATACAATTTATGCTCAGATTGAAGCTAGAAAACAACACAAATAGCATATACCCATTGCGAAGAGTGCAGCCTCACGGATGTTGCATTCTGGGCGACGAAGCAACCTCGGTGGGGGAGGAGATTGCCATGCGCCGATTTGTCGGCGCTCACAACGACAATGAAGTGGGGCACGACCCTGAAGCGCCGTACTGCAATATCGTCCGGTTGTCTGAAGCGCGGAAAGAGCATTGACCGTAACCTGGGCTGAAGTGTAAAATCAGGCTTGAAAGCAAGGGATTGGTCGGAGACGACCGATAGCCTTCGACAGACAACGGTTGAATGATGTCGGGATAATCACTATCCGTGGATGACTCTTCACCGGGAGAGTCTCTGAGACAGACTGCAAAGGAGATAGGAATGGATTTTGAACTTACCGAAGACCAGAAGATGTTCCAGGCCATGGTGCGGGATTTCTGTGCCGCCGAAATTGCACCACACGCCGCCGAATGGGATGAGAAAAATGAGTTTCCCCATGATGTCATCAAGAAGATGGCTGCTGCCGGGTTGAACGGTGTGCACTTCCCTGAAGACTATGGAGGAAGTGGCGACGAAGTAACCTTCGCCATCGCCACCGAGGAGATTGCCCGTGCCTGTGCCGGCATAAGCGTTGTGTATCTGGTCAGCCTTGGCCTGGGTATGTATCCCATCGTCATGCATGGCAATGAGCAGCAAAAAAAGCACTATATCCCGCGCGTGATCGATGGGGCGATAGTAGCTTTTGGCTTGACTGAGGCCATGGCCGGCAGTGATGTGGCGGCCATGGAAACAAAATATGCCCGGGACGGCGATCATTATGTTCTGAACGGCCAGAAGATCTTCATAAGCAACGGTGCTGAAGCTGAGATTGTGACCACCTTTGCTACCAAGGATAAATCGCTGGGCTATCGTGGCATCAGCGCCTTTGTGGTGGACAAAGGGACCAAAGGCTTCTCCGTGGGCAAGCTGGAAAGGAAAATGGGACTGCACCCCGCTTCCGTAGCCGAGCTTATCTTCGACGATTGCAAAATACCTGTGGCTAATATGCTGGGCGAAGAGGGAAAAGGCTTCAGGATAGCTCTGGAAGGTATAGACGCCAGCAGGGTCAGCATAGCGGCCCAAGCACTGGGCATTGCTCAGGCTGCTTATGATGCAGCCGTAGCCTATGCTAAGGAAAGAAAACAGTTTGGTGCTGAACTGGCTCGACTTCAGGCAATCCAATGGATGATTGCCGATATGGCTACCGAGATAGACGCAGCACGGCTGCTGGTCTACAGGGGTGCCTGGTTGACCAAGAAAGAAGGGCACGCTCCTGCTAAAGAAGCGGCGATGGCCAAGCTTTATGCCTCCGAGGCGGCTCACAGAGTTTGTCACAAAGCGGTTCAGATATTCGGTGGCTATGGCTATACTAAGGACTTCGCCGTGGAACGCTACTACCGCGACCAGAGGATCACCGAGCTTTACGAAGGAACCTCGGAGATGCAAAGGTGGACGATTGCCCGCCAGGTACTGGGTGTGAAGTAGAGAGGCTCATTATGTTTACCGAGAAGACCTCGCGAGAAGCGGAAGAAGGCCGTAAAGGATGGGAGAAGGATGTCGAGAAGGCCAGAAGGCAGAAGGGTGGTAAGGAGAAAAGGTTTTCCACCGTTTCCGACCTTGAGATAAAGGCAATTTATACCCCGGAAGATATCAAGGACCTGGACTTTTCCCAAGACATCGGCTATCCCGGCGAATTTCCGTTTACCAGAGGCTGTCAACCCACAATGTATCGGGGGAGAGAATGGACCTTCCGCATGTTCTCCGGGATGGGCAGTGCCGAGGATACTAACAAGAGGTGGCACCACTTGCTTAAGGAGGGTGAGACAGGGCTGAGCACCGCCTTCGACTTCCCCACTTTGATGGGATACGATAGCGATTCGCCCCGGGCCAGGGGTGAGTGCGGAAGATGCGGCGTGGCCATTGACACCTTGAGAGATTTCGAGATTCTAACTCGCAGGATTCCCCTGGATAGTGTCACTACTTCTATGACTATTAATCCCCCTGCCTCCATACTCTGGGCAATGTATCTGGTTGTGGCCGAAAAAGCGGGAATAAGCTGGGACAAAATCGGGGGCACAATTCAGAACGATATGCTCAAGGAATTTATTGCCCAGAAGACGTTCATGCTCCCGCCCGAGCCATCGATCAGGCTGATAAGCGATACCATCGAGTTCGGTACGCAGCATGTTCCCCTGTGGAATACTATAAGCATTAGCGGCTACCACATCCGGGAAGCGGGCTCCACTGCTATCCAGGAATTGGCATTCACCCTGGCTGACGGCATAGCCTATGTCCAGGATGTCGTGGATAGAAAGAAACTGGATGTTGATTCCTTCGCCCCCCGGCTATCCTTCTTCTTTAATTCTCATCTGGATTTCTTCGAAGAGATTGCCAAGTTCAGGGCAGCCAGAAGGATGTGGGCTCACATTATGAAGGACAGGTTCAAAGCCAAGAACCCTCGCTCCTGGTGGATGAGGTTCCATACTCAGACTGCCGGCTGCTCTCTGACCGCCCAACAGCCCTACAATAACATTGTAAGGACCACCACCCAGGCGCTGGCAGCAGTAATGGGTGGGACACAGTCGCTGCATACCAATGCCCTGGATGAGACCCTGGCTTTGCCCTCGGAGTCTGCTGCTACTATCGCTCTTCGTACCCAGCAAATCCTAGCGGATGAAATAGGCATCACGAACACCATAGACCCCCTGGCCGGTTCCTACTTCGTGGAGTCCTTGACAAAACTGATGGAAGAGAAGGCCTGGGAATACATCAACAAGATAGACGAGATGGGAGGGATGCTGGCTGCCATCGACAAAGGTTTTCCTCAGATGGAGATTGCCGATGCTGCCTATCACTACCAGCAGCAGATAGACAAGAAGGAAAAGGTCGTGGTGGGGGTCAATAAATATGTTATTGAAGAAAAGGCTCCTCCCGAGACACTGAGAATAGATGAAGCGGTCGAAGAAAAGCAGATTACCAGGTTGCAGAAAATGAAAAAAGAGAGAGATAACCGCAAGGTGGCTCAGATTCTAAAGGACCTTCGTGTTGCTTCGAAGACCGATAAAAACTTGATGCCTTATGTGATAGAGGCAGTAAAAGAATATACTACCGAGCAGGAAATCTGCGATGTCTGGAGAGACGTCTTCGGAGAGTATCGAGACCCGGGATTTTACTAGCGTCTAGATTCCTAATGAGGGTAAAGACAATATGACAAACTCAGGAAGAAGGATACGGATTTTGGTGGCGAAGCCCGGCCTGGATGGGCATGACCGGGGGGTGAGGGTTATAGCCAGGGCTTTCCGCGATGCCTGGTTCGAGGTCGTATACACCGGCCTGCATCAAACGCCGGAGCAAATTGTGGCTGCGGCGGTGCAGGAGGATGTTGACCTGATTGGGCTAAGCGTTCTCTCCGGGGCTCATATGTCCTTGTTTAAGCGAGTGCTCGAGCTACTAAAGGAGAACAAGGCAGGTGATGTGATGGTCGTTGGTGGAGGCATCATTCCTGAAGAAGACGTTCCCAAGCTTAAGAAGCTGGGAATCAAAGAAATATTCTTGCCGGGCACCTCTCTTGATAAGATAGTCAACTGGGTAAAAGATAACGTCAAGCCGCGCTGCTAAAGTCGAACTCGCGGTGTTCTTCCCCCACACCTTCCCAAAGGTGCTCAGGATAGTAAACAAGACCCTTGTCAACCCCCCGTAGATAGGTTATTATTAAACAAAATCGTCTTTTTGTTTCCTAACGAGCAGAGAAAGGAAACAGGAGTTTCTTAATGGACACTGCGTTATTCAAAAAGAGCCCTTCCGGTAAGATGATCAGGGCGACGGGAGGATACTGGGCGTTTGTCCCGGGGCCTCTACCACCCAAGCTCGAGTGGGACGACGCCCTGGTATCAGTCATGTCTAAAGCTGACATTGCTCTGGGAACTCTTTCGGGTCTGGGTGAAACGCTGCCTAATCCGAATCTCCTCATTTATCCTTTCATAAGAAGAGAGGCGGTTCTATCCTCGCGTATCGAGGGTACGCAGTCCTCCCTCTCCGACCTTCTGCTATTTGAAGCCACACAGGTTGAAAAGCGGGGAGATGTTAGAGAAGTCCAGAACTACGTGCGAGCCGTGGAGTACGGGTTGAAGCGTTTGGACGAGCTGCCGCTTAGCTTGCGATTTATCCGCGAGCTGCACAGCATTCTGATGGAGGGAGTGCGTGGTCAACAAGCCATTCCCGGAGAGTTTCGCCAATCGCAGAACTGGATCGGCAGCGCCGGTGCGCTCCTCGATGAGGCAACCTATGTGCCGCCGCCGGTTCCGGAGATGCAGGAGTGTCTCAACCAATTGGAGAAGTTTCTTCATGCCGAAACGAGACTTCCGCCACTGGTCGAGGCGGCGCTAGTGCATTACCAGTTTGAGGCGATTCATCCCTTCCTGGACGGTAACGGGCGTATAGGTCGGCTGTTGGCTACGTTACTCCTGTGCCAGAGAAATGTCCTCAGCAAACCTTTGCTATACCTGAGTGCCTTCTTTGAACAGCATCGTGACGAGTATTACGACCTTCTGCTGAAGGTCAGCAGCGTGGGCACCTGGCACAAATGGATTGAGTTCTTCTTGAGGGCCGTGGCTCAGCAGTCAGATGATGCGGTATCAAGGTCTCGGCGCCTGCAGGAGCTTCAGCACAGCTACGCGCGGCTTGCCAGGGAGAAACGTTTGGCGCCAACGGCTGGGCAGTTGGTGGAGTTGGTTCTGATGAAACCGGTGATTAGCGCAAAGACGGTCCAGGAGAGTCTAAAGGTAACGGCTCCAGGCGCTCGGAAGGCGATAAACGCCCTGGTGGAAGCCGGCATTCTGACAGAAGTCACCAAACGAAAACGGGATAGGGCTTACGCGGCGAACGAAATCCTTAAAGCCTTAGACGGGGAAACGACTATATAAGTTATGAAACGGCGAGAAGCGAGGCTCCGTTATCAGTGACTGAAGAGGTGGCTGCTCCTATATGCGGACGGATTGTCGTAGCCTAAGAAGCTTGGAATCAAGGAGATATTCTTGCCGGGCGCCTCTCTTGATAAGATAGTAAGCTGGGTGAAAGATAACGTAAAGCCGCGCTGCTGAAGTCAAG
>CBFDBW010000182.1:0-6076 GCA_965603145.1 uncultured Syntrophobacterales bacterium | reverse complement strand
GGCCCGCGGAGGGAGACCCATAGGGCTTTCAGAGGATGTGCAAGCATGTCGTTAACCGCACTCGGCTCAAATCCACTATGGAGCATACATTGGGCGCATTTGGGATTGCGCCCGGTACCATACCTGTCCCAGTCTGTTTCTTCTATGAGTTCCCTGAAACTGGAAGCATGGCTTCCTTCCTGCAATAAATAACAGGGACGCTGCCAGCCGAAGATGTTACGTGTTGGGTTGCCCCAGGGGGTGCATTGGTAGTCTTGGTTGCCGGCCAAAAAATTAAGGTAGAGATTGGTGTGATTGAATTTCCACTTGCACCCCTTACCTAGTTTGAAAATGTCCCGGAAAAGCTGTTTGCTGGCTGTGCGCTGCAAAAATACTTCCTGCTGTGAGGCACGTTCGTAACTGAAACCGGGGGCAATGGTAACTCCTTCTATTCCCAGCCCCATGGCGAAATCAAAAAACTCGGCGGCTTCCTGAGCGCTCACCCCCTCGTACAGAGTGGAATTTATTGTAACCCTGAAACCCTTCTGGTGCGAGGATTTGATAGCATCCACTGCCAGATCAAATACTCCTTGCCGACAAACGAGAGCGTCATGTCGTTCACGATTTCCGTCAAGGTGAATTGAAAAGGTAAGGTATGGCGAGGGCGTATAGTCCACAAGATGTTTCTTGAGGAGCAAACCATTGGTGCACAGGTAGACAAACTTCTTGCGACGAATAATCCTCGCAACTATCTGAGCGATTTCTTTGTGGAGCAAAGGTTCACCGCCGGCTATGGAAACCACAGGGGCGCCACATTCATCCACCGCTGCAAGACACTCTTCCACACTAAGACTTTTGTCGAGAATTTCCTCCGGGTGCTCGATCTTACCGCAACCAGCACAGGATAGATTACAGCGAAATAGAGGCTCCAACATCAAGACAAGGGGATAGCGTTTTTCCCCGCGCAGCTTCTGCTTAGTGATATAGCTGGCAACACGGTACTGTTGGATTAGAGGTACAGGCATTCTGAGCCCCCCAGGTAAAAGTGGTCACAAAACGTTAATTCAAAGATATGTTGACTTGGGCAAACGAAAGCGCATGGTTTCCTCTTTACCCTCCATCTCCCGCACCTGCGGTTTACCAAAATCGCCCAATCTGTCCAGGACCCCTTGCACCAGTATTTCAGGTGTTGAGGCTCCAGCGGTGATCCCTATCCTCGCCTTGTTCGTGAACCAGGCGGGATCGATCTCTTCCCCGTCCTCGATCAAGTACGCAGGCAGATCATTCTGTGCGCCTGCCTCTCGAAGACGGTTGGAGTTTGAACTGTACCGAGCCCCCACTACCAAGAGCAAATCAATCTCTTGAGCCAGTAACCGTACAGTGTTCTGTCTACTTTGGGTGGCGTAACAGATATCCTTCAAATCAGGCCCAATGATAGGGGGAAAACGTTTTTTCAATGAGTCTATAACGTGACGAGTATCGTCCATGCTCAGAGTCGTTTGGGTGACGTATGCCAGACGATCAGAATCTCTGACATACAGTGACTCAACCTCAGCCACGCTTGATAGTATATGGACCGTCCCATCTATGCGCCCCCTGGACCCTTCCACTTCCGGATGCCCCGGATGACCGATGATAATAATCTCCATGCCCTGGCGGCTGTAGCGTCGGGCTTGCAGGTGTACTTTGGTGACCAGGGGACAGGTGGCGTCGATAGCCCGCAGATTTCGTCTCTTCGCTTGCTCGACCACTGCGTTGGACACGCCGTGGGCACTGAAGATGGTCACAGCGGACAAAGGCACCTCTTCCAAGTCTTCCACGAAACAGGCACCACGATCTCGTAAATCGCCAACTACATGCCGATTGTGGACGATTTCATGTAGCACGTACACCGGGGTGCCATGGAGTTGGAGCGCGCGGTCCACGGTCTCTATGGCACGAATAACTCCTGCACAAAATCCACGGGGTTTAGCCAGTATCACTTGCATCGTCTACCCTTTGCCTCTGAACTGTAGCCGAGACCCTAACATAATAATTTAGGGAAGCATAGGGCATAGGGCATGGGGATAAGGCGAGAAAAGCGGGAAAAGCGAGAAAGGCGAGAAAGGGAAGAGTAGAAGGCAGGTAGCAGCGGGCAGAGGACAGGATAGGTTTATTAGAGAATTAGAAAATTAGTCAAAGAGGTCAGTTATTCACAGATTACCCTTTGCCGTTTACTGTTCACTGTTCACTAATTACCTAATCAACTCATTAACGACTTCTACGATTTCTACTATTTACCGCTTACCGCTTACCGCT
The DNA here is from genome assembly GCA_965603145.1 of uncultured Syntrophobacterales bacterium. GTDB lineage: Bacteria > Desulfobacterota > Syntrophobacteria > BM002 > BM002 > BM002. Next base: position 3,799 of record CBFDBW010000182.1, on the reverse strand, counting down.
TACCGCTGACTCCTGACTCCTGTCTCCTATCTCCTATTAACTCAGATACCCGTGTTGCTGGAACCAAGCCACAGCGTCGCGGAGTGCTTCTTCCACTGGGCGGGGAGTAAAGCCCAGTTCATGTTTTGCTCTTTCGATAGAAAAGAACATGTGTTTTTTTGCTAAGCGCACGCCATCCACTGTGACCCGGGGTTCGCTGCCGCCCACAAGGCGAGCCCACCCCTCGGCAACGTAGGCAATGGGTAAGATAAGATTGTGCGGGAGACGCACCCTCGGTGCCGGCCGGCCGGTGCTGGCTGCGATTTGGATAAAGATTTGTTTCAGAGTCAGGTTTTGACCACCTAAAATATATCGTCTGCCGATGGTACCGCGTTCGAAGGCCAGCAGGTGTCCCACAGCCACGTCATCCACGTGAACCAGATTGAGGCCAGTGTCCACATAGGCCGGCATCCGTCCGGAGGCGGCCTCGACAATCATGCGGCCCGTCGGGGTGGGTTTTATGTCGCGCGGCCCCACGGGGGTTGATGGATTGACAATGACTACGGGCAGGTTCTCTTCCTCCGCGAGTCGTTGCACCTCGGCTTCGGCAAGAAACTTGGAACGCTTGTAGTGGCCAATCATATCGGCAAGGGTAGCCGGAGTAGTCTCGTCGGCTGGAGTCCCATCGGAGTTGAGACCCAAGGTGGCCACACTGCTGGTGTAGACAACACGCTTTACTCCTGCCCGGACTGCAGCGAGCATGAGGTTGCGGGTTGCGGTCACGTTTGTCTCATACATGTCATCCGGCCTGGGTACCCAGAGGCGATAATCCGCTGCTACATGAAAGAGGTTGTCACAGTTGGCAAGGGTGGGTGCGAAAGAATCAGGGTCAGTTAAATCACCGGTCACAATTTCAACTGGCAAGCCGTCGAGGTTGCTTCGGTCACTCTTCGGACGCAGGAGAGCAAAGACGGTATGACCAGCCCGGATAAGCTGGCGCAAAACCGCCGAGCCCACAAAGCCAGAAGCCCCGGTGATAAACGTTTTCATAGTGCTTTGCCGTTCAATGGGCTCTTTGTGTCTTTTGTGATTCAGTTTCTTATCGCTGGTTGGCCAATCTGTTGCCGTGTAACCATGAGCGCCGGCAACACCACCAAAATGCAAAGCAGGGTAAAACCGATCCCGATGGTGAGCAATATACCCATGCTCGCCATTCCCCGGTGCGGAGACACGGCAAGGTTACCAAAGCTGCAGATTGTGGTCAATGCACTGTAAAGCACCGCTCGCGCCGTACTGGTCTGCAACATCTGACCACTGGAAGGTGGCGCAGTACGCATCCGGTGGACCATATGAATTCCACTGTCCACGCCAATACCCAACAGCAACGGCAGGGCAATAATATTGGCGAAGTTAAAGGGAATATGGAAAAGCACCGACGCCGCCCCGGTGAGAGCCCCTGCGAGAAGCAGGGGCAATAGTACCAGAAGAACGTCTGCTTTGGGCCTGAGCAGGATCAGCAACAGTACAGTGACGGCAAGGAGAGATAACAAGAATGCTTGCTGAAAGGCTTTAACCACCGCATCACCCGCCTCGAGGTAGATTACCGGAAAGCCTATGGCATCGGGGGCCACAGATCGGACCGCAGCAACGAAACGGCGCAAGGCTGCATCCTCATTTAGATTCTCCCTGGGAAAAACCGCCACCCGGTGACGGCCATCTTTGGAAACCCAGTGTTCCATTAGATTTCTTGGCAAATCTTCTTTGGAGACCCTTTCGGCCTCCAAGGAAGTATTGAGAGCGTTCAGGCGGGTGGGTAGAGATCCCAACAAACTGGTTTGAAGATTCTTCAGTATCTGCTGTTGTGCGGCAGAATTTTGAGCCTCGAGGTCGGTCAAGAAACGGTCTAAACCGTCGTAGAGCCGGCGGGCAGCATTGGTAATCGAGCTGTTGGTGCTGGTGGCTATGAATTTTTCTAGAGTTACTGAGAAATCATGAATAGCGGCGATTTGCTCAGCTGTACTTGGCTCCGGGCCACTGCTAATCTGCAAAAGCTCAGGGCCAACTATCAGTCCTATTTCTTCGATAATTGAGAGTTTTTCATCTTGGTCGGTGGGCACAAACTTGTCTAAGGTGACGCTCATCTCCACAGGCTTCAGTTTACTGAGGCTGTCGGCATACCGAATGGCATCCTCTCTGGTGGCGGCCAAGACTGTGAGCGTCCATGGTGAATTCCTGCTCTGGGCAAGCAGCTCTCTGAAGGCAATCACAGATTCGCTGTCAGGATCACGGAGATTCATGGGGTTGTTGTCGAAAGTAACATACGGCAGGAGGAGCACGGCTCCAACCCCAAGCAGCAGTGCTCCGATGCGGATGGACCTGGCATGCACTGTGGGCAGGGCCAGAAACTCGGCAACAACCATTTTTCGCACAGACATGGACCCGAAACCTTTAGCGGATAACGGCATTAAACTAAGCAGGGCAGGCAACAGCGTAAGGTTCGCAATCAGACTGATGAACATGCCGGTGCCGGAGATGAGTCCCAGTTCTGCAACCCCTTCGAAAACGGTGGGAATGAAGGCATAGAAACCGATTGCCGTGGTGATACTGCACAATACCAGTGAACTGCCAACGTCGCTGGCAGCCTGCTGGAGAGCACTGGCGTGCGGGGTGGACTGCTGGATCAGTTCTTTATACCGCAAGCAAAAATGGATGGCGTAATCCACGCTGAGACCGATGTACAGGACGGCGAAGGCCACGGAGATCAGGTTTAGGTGGCCCACAGCGGCAGCGGCGAAAGAAGCGGTCCAGATGAGGCCCATAATCAGGGTTACCAGGCTGGTGAACACCAACCTGGGAGAGCCGAGTCCAAGGAAAAGCACGATGCCAACCATGATGAACGCAAGGATGCCGGCCATCCCCGCACCCCGGGTCACACTGAGCAGTTCCTCATATTCCAGGGCGGCATCACCGGTGATGCGTACTTTGACCCCGCGATCTTCGGTGAGATGGAGTTCCTCTGCCATAAGCCGCAGGGCCTTCATGGCAGTTTCAGCCGGCAAGAGCTTGGCATAGTCAAGCCGTGGCTTGACCAGAATCAAACGTCGGCTATCCTCCGGAGTTAATTCTGCCCCGAGCATCAGTTCCTGCCAGGAAAGAGCATAGTATCGCTGGGCAAGACTGGCCTCAATCGCTTCCTTGATCCGAGCAAAAACCGGAGTCAGATCCAGGTCTTCCCCTGCCATAATTGCATCCACCCCGGCGGTCAGCATGGAAAAGAGTCCACGCAAGTTTTGATCCCGCGTCAATCTCCCCAATAATGGCTGGATATTAGCCAGGTTGTCCGCCAGGTCATTGAGCTCGGTTAGATTCAGGTACAGAAGGCCATTTTTTTGGAAGAAGCTGTCTCCCTCGGGCAGATAAACCAACAGGAACAGGTCAGGGCGCTGCTGCAGTTGGGCCGCCAGGGCTGTACTGGCATCCTGGGCAGCCTCCGGTGTCTCTGCATCGATTACGATGAGCATGGCGTCATCGTACTGCGGGAATGCTGTCTTGAAATCACTGTAGTTACGGCGGAAGGGGAGGGTTTGAGAGAGCATCTCGGCAGTATCGGTGTTGATGCCGAGGTTGTTGGCAGTGTAGTAAAGCAGGGCTACCGTTATGATGGAGGCGAGTAAAACAAACCACAGGGCAAAACGGTGCGCCACATTCACCCACCTAGCCAGGGTCTGGCCCACTAGCTCTCCAAAGCTTTTGGCCACCTATCTTTGCTCTCCTTATCCTGAAGTGTGAGTTCACCGAAGTGTGGCACAGAGGTGCGTTT
>CBFDBW010000181.1:0-6099 GCA_965603145.1 uncultured Syntrophobacterales bacterium | reverse complement strand
TCCTCAAAACCTTTTACCTCAATATCTTCTTTTCTTGGCCGGTACGGTGACCGGCCCTACAATCTCTAAGTCCGCAATTCGAAATTTCCTCTCTATGCCCTATGCCCTATGCGACCTCAAAGATTCCCAAACGGCTTCTTCCAAGCTGATTTGAGCTGCTGGAGACCAACCCTGAAAAGAACCTTACCACCAAGGCCCCGAACTGTGAGCTTTTGTTTTGCCGTGACCCGGCCAACACAATCGCAGGCAAGATCTTTAAAGAGCTCCTCGAAGTCAGTCTTGTGCTCAGGTGCAACAGTGACAATAAAGCGCCCGGCGGACTCGGAGTAGAGCAGGAGGTCGTCCCGTTTCAACTCTTCAGAGGGTACCTGAGCAAGTTCCACATCCAAGCCGAGCTCACCGGCCACAGCCACCAGTGCCAGATGGACTCCCAGACCTCCTCGATAGATGCCATGGGCCGAAGCCACCAGCTCGGCCCGGATGGCCTCTTCCAGTGCCTGATACAGAGGAATTACCTCCTTTAACCTCACGCGGGGCACGTTCAGTCCGGTATATTCAAAAAGATCGTAGTATTCAGAGCCTGCCAACTCGTTTCTGGTAAGCCCCAAAACATAAATAAGGTCACCCGCCATTTTCGCGTCCATAGTGACGCACCGTTGCACATCTTCTAGAACACTGGTGCCCGTGAACTGCAGGGTCTCGAGGCCGGACACTTTATGGCGTTCGCCGAACTCCCCCTCCAGATTTCCGTCCACGTACATGCTGTCTTTGCCGGAAAGCAAGGGGATACCAAAACCAAGGCAGTAGTCTTTCAAAGCCCAGTTGGCCCTGACCAATTGCGCCGCTTTCAGTTTGCCGTCAGGATTACTCTCCGGATGATACTGAATGTTAGGCCAGCAGAAGTTGTCCACCCCCGCCAGATGCTGGAAACTACCCCCCACAGCCAACAACCGCCGCACCGTCTCGTCAATGGTACAAGCCACCATATGGTAGGCGTCAATGCGGGAATAGGTTGGATTGAGTGCCTGTGCTATTGCCAAACCGCGAAGGGAATCCAGACATGGGCGTAAAACTACACCGTCGTTGGGGACGTCCATCTCAACTCCCACCAGATGTTTAATGGCGCTGGTTCCCTGGACCTCGTGGTCATACAGGCGAACGATCCACTCTTTGGAGCATATGTTGGCGCGGCTCAGCATAGTGAGCAGGATTCGCCGCTGATTGTCTGGTGGGCCCAATACAGGTTCCCTGAGTCCTCTATGCTCCGGCGCTACCCACTCCGCCTCGAACTCCCATTGGGGAAAACCGGATTCAAGCAACGCCAGGTCCACGTAGGCACAGGTCTTGCCTTGGGAGGTAATGTGCAGTTTGCCACTGTCTGTATAGTGCCCGATAACCGTAGACTCAACCTCGTGCTTGTGGGAAAGCTGCATGAACCGTGAGAGCTGTTGGGGTTTCACCGCCACTGTCATTCGTTCCTGGCTCTCCGAAACCCAGATTTCCCAGGCATCTAAACCTTCGTACTTTAGTGGAACTTCGTCCAGTTCTACCAAAGCACCTCCAGAAAATAGAGCCGACTCGCCTATGGAAGACGAAAGCCCCCCACCCCCATTGTCGGTTATGAAAGCAATCAATCCCTCATCTCGCGCTTCCAAGAGAAAATCGTGCATTTTCTTTTGAGTATAGGGATCACCTATTTGCACATGACCGGCCGGGGTATGTTCGCTGTAGATCTCACTGGAAGCAGTTACCCCATGGATACCATCTTTGCCAATCCGACCACCGCACATAATGATCAGATCACCAACGGTGGTGGTTTTTTTCTCACTGGGAGTCCCCGATACAGTGGCCGGCATCAACCCTATGGCAGTCACGAAGACCAGACATTTACCCATGTAACCGTGGTCAAAAAAGACCTGGCCGTAAGGGGTGGGTATGCCACTCTTGTTACCGCCATCCCGCACACCTTCAATAACACCGTCCAGAAGTCGCCGCGGATGCAAATGCGGTTTCAGGGGACCACGGTAATCTCGATATCCCACACAATAACCATAGGTCCCTGCAATGAGCCGGGAACCCTTTCCGGTTCCCATTGGATCCCGGTAGACCCCTACGATGCCAGTAAGCGCTCCGCCGTACGCCTCCATGTTGGACGGACTGTTGTGGGTCTCTCCTGTAATGACGTAGTAAGTATCCTGGTCGAAACGAGCAACTCCAGCATTGTCCCAAAGCACAGAGATGACCCAGTCTTTTTCTTTTTGCAACCTTAGAGTGGGAGCCTCAATACAGGTTTTGAAAAGGTTATCCACCACCTTTTGTTCGCCCGTGCTCAGATCATGATAGTAAAACTTACCCTGGAAAGTGTTGTGGTTGCAGTGGTCGCTCCTCGCCTGGGAAATGTACTCCAGCTCCACATCTGTGGGGTCAGACAGGGCTAATTTACTGCGTCCATCCCGCACCTCAGGCTGAAGAAAGTAAGAACGTATAACCGGGATGTCCCTGGGATGCAAAGCCAGGTTGCGCTCCAGGCTCAAGCGCTCCAACTCGGCATCACTGGAGATGGAAAGTGTCTCAACCGAGGGCTGGTGGGCAAGTCGAACCTTGGGGATGATTATGCCAATGCCCTCCTCAGTATTCCACTCATCTCCAGAGTAGACTCGCCACTGCTGAATCAGGTCGTTGGCCAGAAGCTGCTTGGCAATTCCTTCCACCGCCCGGTGCCCTCTCTTGCTTTTCCCCAGACGCTCACTACGGAGAAGATACAGCCGAGAGGTGTAAACGTTTTCTTCAGGTTGGAAACGAATTTTGAAAAGATCTTCCATTGCCTCCACCGCTGTGCTCCCTTGGTTATCTCGCACTCCAGGACGGAAGCCAACCCAGATTGCCCAGGCAAAGGGTGTGGCCAATGGTTTGAAAGAAGATATTTGACTGACCGGATTGGTGAAGATCTGGCGGCGGGCTGATTCGAGTTGCTCTTCGGTTAGTTGCGCGTCAATGGTCAGGACGTGAATTGCGCGTACTTCGTCCAGCTGAATATTAAAATAGTCCCTGGCTTTGCGCCTGATTGCCTCTCCTTCGGCATCAAATAGGTCGGGCTTGAGGGTGATTTCCAGGCGGGCAACCACGAATGACTATTCCTTCTTTTGAGTAATGTGCGGCCAAAAGTAGCAGATTTTCCAAAGGACAGTCAACTGATTACTACCTCTCTCTTGACAACCTCTCTCCATATGTGTATATATGAGCATATATTCAGATAAGAAAGGAGAAACGTTTTGCCAAAACAAACAAACGATCTCTGTGCTTGTCGGCTTATTCACCGACAAGCGGTGGAAGAGGCGAGAGCATCTGCCCTTGCCCCTAATGAAACCGTGAGCTTGGCCCAGATATTCAAAGCCTTGGCGGATGAGACTCGGTTGAAAATCCTCTGGGCTCTGGAAAAACGGGAGATGTGTGTCTGCGATTTGGCCGCCATGCTAAGTTTAACAGAGTCGGCGGTGAGCCATCAACTCCGTCTGCTAAGGAACCTGCAGCTTGTTAGTAATCGCCGCAATGGAGTTGTCCTCTATTATCGCTTGACCGACAACCATGTGTCCCAGTTAATCAATATCACTTTGGAGCATCTACGGGATTGATAATGACCGTTCTTGTGCAAATAGCCCAGGCCAGTTGGGACCTTTTCGTGGAGGCCGCCCCGTATCTGATATTCGGAGTTTTGGTCGCTGGCCTTATGCACCTTTTCCTCGCGCCTGAGACCATTGCCAAACACCTAAAAAGCGGCAGAGTACGCTCTGTATTCAAGGCGGCTTTGCTGGGCATTCCCTTGCCTCTTTGCTCTTGCGGAGTTTTGCCCGCCGCAGCCAGTCTGAGAAAGCAGGGAGCCAATCGGGGTGCAACCGCGGCATTCCTAATCGCCACCCCCGAATCAGGAGTGGACTCCATCGCCATTACCTACGCCCTCCTGGATCCCCTCATGACGCTCATTAGACCGGTTGCAGCCTTTCTTACCGCTTTTGCCGCTGGGATTACGGAGAACTTTATCTCCTGGGAGGCCAAGGACACAGTCTCGTTGCCACCTGATATAAATTGCCGCGTCGATGGTTGCTGCGATGGTCAAGATTGCCCTCCGGAGGAGCACAGCAAGCACCACACCTTAGGCCAAAAGCTATGGAGTGGAATCCGGTATGGTTTCTTCGATCTGTTTCGTGAACTCTCTGGTTGGATCTTTGCAGGCTTCATCATGGCGGGAGCCATAACTCTTTTGTTACCACAGGATCTAACCAGCAAGTATCTTGGGGGTGGCATTGCCACCATGCTTTTCATGCTTGCCGCCGGTATCCCCACCTACATTTGCGCCACCGCTTCCACCCCGGTGGCTGCGGCCTTGATCCTGAAAGGGGTGAGTCCCGGGGCAGCTTTAGTATTCTTGTTGGCGGGGCCCGCCACCAATATTGCCTCCCTCACGGTGCTTACCAGAGTGCTGGGGAAGCGGGGTGTGATTATTTACCTGGGATCTATTGCGATTTTTGCGGTGTTGCTGGGATTGGCGACTGATTGGCTTTACGGCTCCCTCGGGATTTCCTTGCAAGCAAGACTGACTGTCGCTACCAGCGAACTACTGCCCGCATGGCTCCATCTCGGAACTGCCCTGCTGTTGGCGGGGCTGATGCTTTTGTTTTTCTTCCGGAGACTCAGCTCAATTTTTAACTCCAAAATCAAGTCAAGCCCCCAGCCCTCTCAGTGAGGAATGCTCAATACGTCCGTGCGGGTTAGTAAAGAATCCAGGCCCTGAGGACCGGGCTGTGGGCCACCCCCCAGAGGGGGCTTTTGACGTCTTTTCTTCAGGCGGTAGTCTTCTGGAGTAATGGAGTGGTGGAGCATTGCAAAATATCAAATTTCAAACACCAAATCTCAGGGTGTCAGGTGTCGGTGTTCAGGTGTCAGGGAAGAGAAAAAAGGCTGAAACCTGAAACCCGAAATTTTGGTCATTGTGATTTGGGATGAAGTCCTCCTTCAGGGGTTCCGTCTCACATCCCATAGCTCACATCGCTAAGTTATATTTGTATAGTGCTCCGGATTTAATGTCTAATATCATTTACTTGCAGCAGTCGACCCTCCCGCTTCCATCTTGACAAAAGCACCATTTGACATTAAATTCTCCTTGGTTCAAAGAAATCTTGGATCTAGCGTTTATGGGGTTCTTCTTTCAATAATGAACCCGAAACCTACAATGTAACAGGAGGTACAACCCATGATGGCCAACCAGCTCAAAACCACGGTTTTGCTGGCAGCCCTTACCGTGTTAATCGTTCTAATTGGGAGAATGTTTGGTGGCAATCAGGGCATGATGATCGCCTTTGTTTTCGCCATGGTCATGAATATTGGCAGTTACTGGTTTTCGGACAAGATTGTCCTGGCCATGTATCGGGCCAGAGAGCTTACCCCCACTGAAGCCCCGGAGATTCACCAAATGGTGGACGAACTCGCGCAGCGTGGGGGATTGCCCAAACCGCGCATCTATATGATTCCCTCAGAAGCCCCCAATGCCTTTGCCACCGGCCGTAACCCTGAACACGCGGTGGTGGCGGTTACCCAAGGCATCGTCCGCCTCCTCAGTCCTGAGGAACTAAAAGGGGTGTTGGCCCATGAACTGGGACATGTAAAAAATCGTGACATTCTCATCGGCTCCATTGCCGCCACCTTAGCCGGGGTAGTGATGATGCTTGCCAGCATGGCTCGTTTTGCCGCCATTTTTGGCTTGGGAGGCTCTGACGACGACGATGGCGGCGGCATCATCGGTCTTATTCTCATGTCCATACTCGCTCCGCTTGCCGCCATGCTGATCCAGATGGCCATCTCCCGCTCTCGGGAATATCTGGCCGATGAGACCGGCGCCCGTTTGGCAGAAAATCCCAGGAGTCTGGCCAGTGCCCTGGAAAAGCTGGCGTCCGCTTCTCAGCGGATACCCATGCAGGAGGCCAAGCCAGCAACAGCACACATGTTCATAGTCAATCCGCTCAGTGGTGGTGGTTTCTCCAAATGGTTCAGTACCCATCCACCCATGGAGGAGCGCGTCCGCCGTCTGCGAGCAATGGCAGTAGC
>CBFDBW010000180.1:0-6112 GCA_965603145.1 uncultured Syntrophobacterales bacterium | reverse complement strand
TTTGCCGGAAAAATTGGCGGGGCTGCCATGGGTCAGATGACCTCCATGGCGCAAGTCCATACCCATGATGGTGTCTCCGGGCTGCAAAATCGAGAAGTATACCGCCATGTTGGCCTGTGAGCCGGAGTGGGGCTGAACATTGGCATATTCAGCCGCAAACAACTCTTTTGCCCGTTCGATCGCCAGGCTTTCAGCTGTATCTACGAATTCGCAGCCACCGTAATATCGATGACCGGGATAACCTTCAGCATACTTGTTGGTCAAGACGCTCGCCTGGGCTTGCCTGACTGCAGGACTGGCGAAATTCTCCGAAGCAATGAGCTCCAGCCTCTGAAGCTGCCTTTCCTCCTCTAGCCTAATTGCTTCTGCAATTTGTGGATCTATTGTTTCCAGTTCTGACATGCTGGCCCTCTTTGCAAACGGTGGAGTCACTCACCACCGCTACTTCCCATTTCGCATTTTTCATTGGTGAGATAGCAAATAACGAAGGACTTCGCAATGTATAATGATAAATGCAAAATGGAAAGTGTTAATCAGAGATGCTAAACGAGAAATGACAGATGGGAAATGACTAGACTTCGTCCAGTTGCGCTATTCTGCCCTGATGACGCCCGCCATCAAATTCAGTCATCAGCCAGGTTCTAACAATCTCACCCGCCAGGTCGGCCCCGATGAGCCTCCCCCCCATTACCAGTAGATTAGCGTCATTGTGTCGTCGACTTAATACAGCGCTGTAAAGATCGTTGCACAGTGCTGCGCGCACACCAACAAAGCGGTTGGCAATCATGGACATACCCAGGCCGGAGCCACAGACAAGAATGCCTCTGGTGAATTCACCTTTGGCGACCCCGGCCGCCACAGCCTTGCCGTAGACTGGATAATCCACGGAGTCTTCACTGTGGCAGCCCACATCTTCCACAGAATGTCCCGTATCTCCCAGCACGGTTTTGACCTGGCTTTTCATTAAAAAACCTGCGTGATCGCTCCCGATAATGACTTTCATGTTCGCTCTCCCAGGAGGAATATAATTTCAGGATTCATAGCGACAAAACACCAGGGCGGCATTGGTGCCGCCAAAACCAAACGAATTGGAAAGCACTGTTTTTACCTCTGCTTTCCGGCTAACATTGGGGACGTAGTCCAGATCACAGTCCGGGTCCGGATTCTCGTAGTTGATTGTCGGTGGAATGATGCCGTTCTTGATGGTAAGCACGGCTATGGCGCTCTCCACCCCACCCGCACCTCCCAGGAGGTGTCCGGTCATGGACTTGGTAGAGCTAACAGCCAGCTTGTAACTGTGTTCTCCAAAAACGGTCTTTATCGCCTGCGTTTCAAACTTGTCATTCAAGTCGGTGGAGGTGCCGTGTGCATTAATGTAGTCAACTTCCTCGGGCCTGATTCCCGCATCATCGACGGCCATCTGCATACAACGGGCCATCCCCTCACCTTCCGGTGCCGGAGCTGCAATATGGAAGGCATCTCCGGTCAGGCCGTAGCCAATTACCTCTGCGTAGATAGTGGCTCCGCGTTCAAGGGCGTGATCCAGTTCCTCCAGAATGATAATGCCACTGCCCTCGGCCAGAACAAAACCGTCTCGGTCTCGGTCAAAAGGACGAGACGCCTTTAGCGGCTCATCATTGCGGGTTGAGAGGGCCCGCATAGCGTTAAAACCTCCTATAGCCAGCATTGTGACAGTTGACTCCACACCTCCTGTAATCATCGCATCGGCAGCACCACGTTGGATATGTTTGAAGGCGTCACCCACCGCGTGAGTGCCGGCGGCACAGGCTGTTTCAATGGCGACGTTCGGCCCCTTGGCTCCAAAAAAGATGGAAATCTGACCTGGAGCCATGTTGGCGATAATCATGGGAATAAAGAAAGGGCTTATCTTCTTGGGTCCTTGCTCCAGCATAAGCCGATGATACTTTTCAATGGTTGCAAGACCACCGAGGCCGCAGCCGATAACAACTCCAACCCGATCGGCGTTGTTGCGGCTAATATGCAAGTTGGCATCGTCTACGGCCATTCGAGTCGCCGCCAGAGCATATATGGTAAATATGTCCATCCTTCTGAGATCCTTGCGGGAGACATAGTCTTCCGCTTTGAACTCTTTAACCTCCCCGGCAATCTGGGTGGCCATGTCAGTGGCGTCAAACCTGGTAATCCGGCTGATTCCTGACTTGCCAGCCACAAGGGCAGACCATGTCTCCTCTACACCGATTCCCAACGGTGTCACCAAACCTAAACCCGTAACCACGACCCGTCTTTGCATTGCTTAATCCCTGGTTAAAGTTGTGCATTCAAACTGACGCAGATACTTTTTTTCAGGCTCACGGCGCAAGGCATAAGGCTCAGGGCTTTGGATAATTTTCTAGCCACTCATCTTCCTCGCGCCTTGTACCTTGTGCCTTTCGCCTTCTACATATACATCCCACCATTCAAATGAATTACCTGCCCCGTAATGTATGAGGCCTCTTGTGAAATCAGAAATTTTACCACCTGGGCAACATCCTCAGGTTGACCCGCACGACCCAGGGGAATCTGTGCCAAAAAGGCCTCCTTGGCCTTCTCGGGAAGCTGCGCCGTCATCTCAGTTTCGATAAAACCAGGCGCCACTGCATTTACCGTGACATTCCGGCTTGCCAGTTCCCGAGCCACCGATTTGGTGAAGCCCATGATGCCAGCCTTGGATGCGGCATAGTTGGCCTGACCTGCGTTGCCCATGGCCCCCACTACTGAGGCTATGTTCACAACCCGGCCGTAGCGCTGCTTCGTCATGTGGCGTGCAACCGCCTGGGTACAGTTAAAAACGGACTTGAGGTTTACCGCCAACACCGCATCCCAATCCACCTCTTTCATTCTCATCAGCAGGGTGTCCCTGGTAATACCGGCGTTGTTGACCAGGATGTCAACACGCCCATGACGTTCCACCACGCCGGTAATGAACTCTTTAACCGCTTTATAATCTGCGACATCCAGCCGTATTCCCTCGATCTCACAACCCTTGTCCTGCGCCATTTGGATGGTTTCATCAGCAGCCGTGTCCTCAGGTGGATCGAAGTGATTAAAAACCACTGTCAAGCCCGGCTCAGCAAGAGCCATGATAATTGCACGACCGATTCCTCGTGAACCTCCGGTAACAACCGCAACCTTTTTGCTGTCTCCAGCCATGTCCCCTCCCCCGCAACGACTAAGGTTTCAGTGTTCAGGTTTCAGGTTTCAGCGTCTATGTTTCTTTTTCCTGACAACTGACACCTGACACCTGACACCCGACACCTAAAACACTGGGATTTGAGATTTAATCATTCTCCTCGCTTTTCATTTATTTTCTTCACAAATGCAGGTAGAAATTCAAAAAGATCTGCCACCACCCCGTAATTCACTATGTCGAAAATGGGTGCCTCGGGATCTCTGTTAACAGCCACAATGATCTCAGAGCCTTGCATGCCCACCACATGTTGGATGGCTCCTGATACGCCACAGGCCATGTAGAGTTTGGGAGAAACCGTTTTGCCTGTCTGTCCCACCTGGTGGCTGTAAGCCTTCCACCCTTCATCCACCACACTTCGGGTAGCGCCAACAGCACCATCCAGTAGAAGGGCCAACTCTTCGATGACATCGAAATTTTCAGCTTTTTGTAAGCCCCGGCCACCAGTGACCACCACATCGGCCTCGGCCAGACGTGCTGTTTCCTGTTCCTGGATTACGGTATCAAGCACTTTTACCCTGGAGGTAATGGCCTCTTGACTGGGAGTGAATGGTTCCACCACTCCCTGGCGCTGCTCGTCGAAAACCCGCTTTTTCATTACCATGGGCCGTACCGTAGCCATTTGCGGCCGACGGTTTGGACAGAGAATAGTAGCCATAACATTACCGCCAAAAGCCGGTCTGGTCTGATACAGCAGTCCATCTTCGCCAATATCGAGTCCGGTACAGTCAGCCGTCAAGCCGGTTTCTACAGCTACAGCCACCCGGGGAATAAACGAACGCCCCATGGCAGTCGCCCCCGCCAAGAGAATCTCCGGTTTTTTCTGTCGGATAAGTTCCGTTAGAACCTGGGAGTGGGACTCGTCATTAAAAGGAGAAAGGGCTGTGTGCTCCACCAGGTGAACACGGTCCGCACCGTAGCCGATGAGTTGCTGAGCAGCATCTTGGAGCTGATCTCCAATCAGTATTGCTGCCAGTTCCACTCCGAGTTTGTCAGCCAGGGTCCTGCCGGCTCCCAGGAGTTCATAGGAAACTGAGTGCACCTCACCATTGAGGTGCTCAGCAACAATCCAGACGCCTTTATAAGACTCCAGGTCCTCGGTCTCAGGTGCATCAACCTCGGGCATATCAATGGCTTCATAATCGCAGGAATCTACGCAGAGACCGCAGAGGTTGCAGGAGTCATCCACTTCCGCCATCTCGTCCACTATATCGATGGCCTCAACCGGACAAACTTCCACACATTCGCCACAAGCTATGCACTTTTCTTTGTCAACTTTGGCCTTCATAGACCCGGGACCTTCCCCTCCCTTAACAGGTTAAATAGTTTTTCTGCCTGCTCCTCCACCTCGCCGGTGATCATCTCTCGGTCGCTACGCGGCGGAGGACTGAATACCTTGACTACCTGGGTGAAAGAGCCCTGCAAACCAACTTCTTCTGGATTCAGATCCAAGTCAGCCGCACCCCAGGTGGGAATTTCCAGTTTTTTCGCCCTCATCTTGTGCTTGAGCCCAGGCATTCTAGGGTCACCAATTTCCCTTACCACAGTAACCACCGCCGGCAGCGACATCTGCACCACCTCGTAACCGAAATCGGTGAGACGCTCTACCCGCAATTGATCTCCATTCACCAACTCCAGCCTACGGCCATAAGTGGTATAAGGCTGATCTAAATGCGCTGCCAGCCCCGGACCCACCTGGGCAGTGTCCCCATCAATAGCCTGTTTACCGCAGATCACCAGATCGACCGGTCCCAGCTTTTCGACGGCCCGAGCCAGAGTCAACGAAGTGGCCCAGGTGTCAGCGCCGGCAAAAGCCCGATCGCTCAGGAGCACAGCCTCGTCCACTCCCAGTGCCACTGTTTCCCTAAGGGCCTCCTCGGCCTGAGGTGGTCCCATGGTCAGTGCTGTCACCTTGCCGCCGTATTCATCCCGTAGGAGCAAGGCAGCTTCCACCGCATACCAGTCGTGGGGATTGACTATGCTATCTACACCCTGGCGCACCAGGGTATTAGTCTCTGGGTCAATGCGGACGTTTTTGGCATCAGGAACCTGTTTGATACAAACAACGATATGCATGAGGGAACTCCAATGAAATTAAGTGTCTAAAATGAACTAAAATGTTTAACCAGCTCTGTCAGTTTTGCCGGTTTAGCCAGTTGAAGTAGACAAGTCCAAGCTATTTAACCTGCTTAACCGGTTAACCACCTAGAAGAACGTTTCCTTGATGCGGCCGTATTCCTTGTTCAATTCCTGGCCGATTATGTTGCGCTGAATCTGGTTTGTCCCCTCATAAATTTGCAGTATCTTGGCATCGCGCATCATCTTCTCTACCGGGTAATCACGCATATAACCGTAGCCTCCCAGCACCTGCACAGCGTTGGTGGTTACCCGCATGGCAACATCGGTTGGATAGAGTTTAGAAATGGCCGATATTTTGGAGATGTCTTTGGCTCCACTGTCAATGTACCGTGCTGCGGCATAGACCAGAACGCGGGAGGCCTCCGTTTCCGTGGCCATGTCTGCGAGCATGTGTTGCACGGCCTGAAAGGCAATGATGGGCTTGCCGAACTGCACCCGCTTGCGGGCATATTCCACCGAAATGTCCAGTGCTCCTTGGCTCAGACCCACCCCCAGGGCACCGATACCCGGCCGCGACACATCAAAAGTTTTCATAGTGACGATAAAACCCGTGCCTTCCCGGCCAATGAGTCGGTCTGCGGGGATGCGGCAATCGTTGAAAAGGAGTTCTCTGGTGGCCGAGGCCCTGAGACCCATCTTTTTTTCCTTCTTGCCGAAGGAAAAGCCCGGATCTCCTTTCTCAACAATAAACGCGCTTGCTCCCCTGGCACCTTTGGTCCGATCTGTCATGGCGACAACCGTATAAATCTCGGCCTCTCCGGCGTT
>CBFDBW010000179.1:0-6127 GCA_965603145.1 uncultured Syntrophobacterales bacterium | reverse complement strand
GCAAGCGGGTTCCCAGTTTCGTGGTCTCGCGACAGCAATTCATGAAATATCCGGGCTTATTTACAAATAGTTGTGATGATGACTAGCGGTTGCTTGTGGCCGCTTTGCTGTACTCTGGTTTGAGCACCAGGGCACCGGTGGGGCAAACGTTGGCGCAGGCACCGCAATAGTGACAGGGGGCATCGGCCGGATCTCCACTAGCAATAAAACCGATCACCGTGTCAAAACCCCGTTTGGCAAAAGTCAGAGGGTTGTGGCCATTTCTTTGCCGACAAAGGTAAACGCACTTGCCGCAAAGCACACAGCGGAAAGGATAATAGGTGAAGAAAATGAGGTCGACTTCCTCCTCCACATCCCGCTCAAGGCGCTCCAAGGGCCGCGGATTCAAACCGATCTCGAGGTGCTTGGCGGTGCGGATCAGCTGGCAACCATCTTTGGCTGGACAGACCTTGGGTTGGCAATGGTGCGCAGACATGAGAAGCTTGAAGGCCATACGCTGAAGGCGTCTCACCTGCGGGGTGGCTGTTCTTACCACCAAACCCTCGCGAACTTTCTCCGTACACGAGGTCACCGGGCGGTCAAGACCGTCAATCTCCACAAAGCACAACCTGCACGAGGCGTGGGGATGCTCCCTTGTCTTGATAAAACACAGATTGGGGATGAAGATGGAGTTCTCGAGACACGCCTGGAGAACGGATTTTCCCTCTGCCACCTTGATCTCTTTGTCGTCGACTATCAGGTTGACCATAGCTACTTTTGCTTTACCGTGATTCGGTACACTCGTTCAGTGGCGACGGAGGTGACCTTTGAGCAGCCGCTTGCCTATTTCTTCTCAGGAGGCCGTTCGATAATGGGGGCCAGTTCAGGCGGCGAAACCTTTTCCACCGCGTCGTATTCCGGAGGACAGACCACCATACATTCCCCGCATTTGACACATAATTCTTGGTCGATCGCCTTCTTCCTTCCCGTGGCTGTGAAAATGGCTTCCACCGGACAGCAGCCCACACAGACGTCACATCCCCGGGCGCACTTTTCAAGGTCGATGTAAAAGGCGGTGAGGGCGCGACACTTCAAGGCCGGGCACCGCTTTTCTCTAACGTGGGCCTCGTATTCGTTCAGGAAATACTTGAGGGAAGTGAGCACCGGATTGGGTGCGGTTTTCCCCAGGCCACAAAGCGACCCGCTTTTAATATCCTCGCTCAGCGTTTCCAGAAGCCCCAGGTCTTTCTCCCTCCCTTCGCCTGTGGTGATGCGGTCCAATATATTAAGAAGATGGCGGGTCCCTATTCTGCAAAAAGTACATTTGCCACATGATTCCTTTTGGGTGAAGTCGAGGAAATACCGGGACACGTCCACCATGCAGCTGTTTTCGTCCATCACCACCATGCCGCCGGACCCCATCATCGCCCCTGCCTCGGTAAGCGAATCGAAATCGATGGGGGTGTCGAGAAAGCTTTCCGGTAAACAACCTCCGGAAGGCCCGCCGATTTGCACGGCTTTGAAGCTTTTTTTCTTGGGAATTCCACCGCAGACGTCAAAGATGAGTGTCCGGAGGCTTGTCCCCATGGCAATTTCAACCAACCCTGGGTGAATGACGTTGCCGACCACAGAAAAAATAGCAGTGCCGGGACTATTCTCGGTACCAATGCTGCGAAACCATGCTGCTCCCCTATTCATAATGGAGGGCACGGAAGAGAGGGTCTTAACGTTATTCACTACGGTGGGTCGTCCCCAAAGGCCTTTTTCCACCGGGTACGGCGGACGGTGTTGAGGCATTCCCCGTTTTCCTTCAATGGACTGGATAAGCGCGGTTTCTTCGCCGCAAACGAAGGCCCCGGAGCCCTGGAATACTATGACCTCAAGATTGAACGATGTACCCAAGATGGAGGATCCAAGAAGAGAAAGTTTTTCACTGCTCTTGATAGCTTGTTGAATTGTCTTTACTGCGAGGGGATATTCCGCCCTGACGTAAACAGTGGCCTGGTTCGCCCCT
This sequence comes from uncultured Syntrophobacterales bacterium, assembly GCA_965603145.1. Taxonomy (GTDB): domain Bacteria; phylum Desulfobacterota; class Syntrophobacteria; order BM002; family BM002; genus BM002. Next base: position 4,134 of record CBFDBW010000179.1, on the reverse strand, counting down.
ATGGCGTAAGCACAGATCGCCAGACCTTCCAGCAGCTGGTGAGGGTTACTTTCAAGAATGGTGCGGTCCATGTAGGCGCCGGGGTCCCCTTCGTCCGCGTTGCAGATGACAATTTTTTCATCCGGGCCGGCACCTCTTGCCAGTCTCCACTTACGACCGGCGGGAAAGCCGGCACCGCCTCTACCCCTCAGTCCCGAGGTTTCAATTTCAGCAATCACTTCTTCGGGATCAGAACCCAGAGCCTTAACCAACCCTCCATACCCTCCCTCGGCAACGTATTGATAGATATCATCAGGATCGATGCGACCGCACTGTTCCATTACCAGTCGTTGTTCCAGATTGAAGCGCGGAAAGTCCATCACCGCGGGGATCAAGTCGTTTTCCTCAGTGGCGCCGAGGACATATTTAAAAACGGGGTCGCCCTTCTCCAGGTAAGACCCTACCAGCACCTGCGCTCTGGCAGCGCTAACCTGGTGATAACAGATGGGGGGAAACCCGGAGGTGGGATGATCGATCACCACCAGAGGTTCAGCATAGCAATGGCCAAGACAGCCAACGGGAACGATCCGGGCCTCAATAGACTTATGGGAGAGAGCTTCTTCGAAGGCCTGTTTGGTCTCGGCCGCCCCTGAGGCCAGGCCACACGTGGACATGACGATATAAATTGTGGGGATACCTTCAGTTTTTTTCTCCTCAGCCCGCCGTGCCGCCTCCCGTTGGATGAGGGTAAAACGTTTTTTAATATCAACCCTACTCACCGGATTCCCTTTCCGCTTTTTCCCGTTCCTCGCGTTCTCTTTCGACCTGAAATTGCACGAAAATGCCCTCGACTCGACTTGGCTGGATGTGGCCTTCCACGGTATCGTCAACTACAGCAACGGGGGCCAGGGCACAGCAGCCCACGCAAGCTACCCTTTCGATGCTGTACTCACGGTCAGGGGTGGTTTCCCCGTCCTTTATCCCCAACTTACGTTCAAAATTCTCCAAAATGATGTCCCCGCCGGCCACGTGGCAAGCGGTACCCAGGCAAACCTTGAACTGGTGCTTGCCGGGCGGGTGAAGGCGAAACTGGTTGTAAAAGGTGGCAACCCCATAAACCTCGCTGGGTGAGATGCACAGATGCTCTGCCACCATCTCCATGGCAGCCCCGGCCAGGTAGGCATGCTTCTCTTGGATAGACTGGAGAATGGGAATGAGGTTTCCTCTAGACTTTTCGAAATGAGGCAGCATGGCCGTTATCTCTTCGACCATTGCTCTTTCTTCACCATCCAATTCGGGAGTTGTCATGCACGCTCCGTCAACGCAATCTGCCTTTAACATCTTGGAGCTCAGATTTCAAATCAAATAGTTTACAGGAGTTTCCCCAAAAATGCTATGAGCGCAGGCCAAAGGGGAAGGCTCGTCCACAACGAGCAGTTCGCGCCATTTTATGGCAGTATCGCTTTTGAACATGCACCAAATCTTCATGCTGGCTCTGGCCAAGCTGAGATGCGTAAAGACAGGAGGCTCAGGTGCTCGTTGTTTCCCAGCCTCCCCCTTTGGCCTTCCTGGTGTTTCCTCTGCCCTTCGCAAAACATTTCCAATTCTTTGAAGGGTCGTGTGGTAACTGAAAATGGAGTTTCACCAGGGTCATACTTCAGCAAAGGTGCAACGGCGGGCGCAATCACCATGTATGTTTGCATGGGTTCACAGTTGGTGGGTTTTGGAATATGCTTTTTGGAGCGGCAGATAAGGAGAGCTGCTCTGCTTGTTTTTCCTAAACTTTTGCCTTGGTCGAGCTATTCTTCAGCCTCAACTTTTTTCAATTTAAGCACTACTTCGTTTGGTTCCAGACGACCTTTTCCGGGGTCTCGTCTGTACTCCTCAACTACTATCCTGTCTTGATATATCTTTTTGACGATGCCGTCATTCTGACCCACATAGGTGCCCTCTTGAACCACGTAACCTTTGCCAGTGGCATCTTCCACCAATGCTTTGTTGCCAAGCTGGCCCCAGATGATTGCCTTGAGCCCAGCCTGGATCTCACTCATAGGCATTTTTTGCAAAGGCGTAAGCTGATGACGAACTACCTTGGGAGCCACTTCCTCCTGGGCCGCGGTCGCCAGGATGAAAGATTTGAAAGGATCAGGCTTGCCAGTGGGATCATATTTCCACCCTGTCTCCGTAGTGACGAGTTCTTTGGTAGTAGATGCTGCTGTTGAGGATGTAGTTGCAGCCTTTCCTTTGGTATTCGATCCCTTTGCAGCCAGTTTGACAGGGCCAGCTTTGCCTATTACGATTCGGTAGGAGTTCGCATCCAGGTAAACATATGCTATCTTGCTCTCTGCAGCCTTCTGAATGGTAGCCTGATCTAGATATTCCCCCTTGAGCTCATTCAAACTACGAGGAATGTTTCCCTTATTTTTGCGATAAAGTCTGACGGCCTTCATCAACTTGCCTTTAAGAACAATGCGCTCGTCAAGCTTGGAGATGTCAATCTTAGGTTTGGTTTCCTTTTTGATCTCTTGGGAGTACCAGACGTATACGCCCACCAAGAGCATTAGAACCACAACAAGAATGATGGTTTTTTTCTCTTTCATCCCATACCCCTTGGCTATGATTCCAGTAGGGTGTGATTAGAAACAAGCACTTTAGCCCCTGATTCGACCTCTATAACCCATATGCAAGAACTATGCAAGTGAAATGCTCAGTAGGTAAGCAATGCAAGCGGATCTCGTGCCGCCTGAACTTAATGGAATCTTAACAGGCAAGAATCGCGCCTTATGGCCTGCAATGAAGGACAAAAAACCCGGGAATCACCGTTGGGTGAATAACCCGGGTATTTTGGTCGACTGTAAAGCAAGAATTTGTTTAAGCTTGTCTGAAGAATAGAAACACTATGGTATTGGTAGTCCCACCAATCCACGATAAGTTATGTCTTCCTGAATTGAATCAGAGGGGATTCCGGAGCCATCCCCGTTGTCGTCTGTCCAAACGCAGTTTTCTCCAGGTATCCAAAAATAATAACCTGTTCTTCCGGCAGGATGGGCGAAGGTGAATTGCCACATATCTTGGGGAGTATTTTCGATTCTGAATGCAAATTCACCAGTCACTTGAACATCAGAGTAGCCTACTTGGCTCAAATCGGGTTTGTTTTCCGTGTCGTCTTGTTCACCCACAGGCTCGTCAACGGCCGCATAGGTCAGGAGGTTCTTGATGAGGGCTACCACTTTAGTATCATGCGCCTTTGCCCTATTATGGGTGACCTGCTGAAGAGCGATGGTAGCAAGTACGCCAAAAATTCCCATCACTATCATAAGCTCAACGAAAGTAAAGCCGCGTTGGTTAGAGACGGCTGACTTAGGTCCTTTGAATGTCATGGGCTCCATCCTCCAACCTTGAAATCACTCTGATATCCCTGGTTCACAATTGTCGAAAAAACCTTCCAAGCCGCAAGACATAGGCACTTACGGGAGTAGAACCGACTTGGTGCTCCTGATATAGCAATAAAAATGCCAATATACAAAAATTACCGGATCAAGGCTCAAATGGCTCAGACCAGTGTGTTAAGTCGCATAGATAATGCTTGAAATGCCACACACTTATAGCCACTGATTTTTTTCGTCATACTGACTAGAATACAAATCTGTCCCCATATGCCCATTGGGGACTTATGACAGTTCTTGTCACCTCCTGCCGTCTCACGTCATTTAAACAAACCACAAGCAGTGGCTAAATGAAACAACGTAATAAAGTTCCAAGTGCCCTGTTCATTCCAGCAGCAGTATAGTGAGGTGTGGAGACAAAATCTCGGGCGGCGGGTCAAATAAGCCCCGGCTAAACCGCTTCCGGGGGCGAGGGTACGTGACTAGCGCAGCTTGGTGGCGACTTGCATTTTCTTATAGTCTTTGAATTCTGGACAATTGCGGCATGAAAAACTCACCCAGTACTTCTTTACCGCCTCCTCTAGACACTTCTGGTAGTGGGGGCAGTCAAAATAGCGATGGGCGTTCACGTTGCCGTATCTCAACTCTTTGTGTAATTCCTTTGCAGGCGTAGGCATCAATTCCTTTGCCTCCTCATCTGTTCTTTTAATAAATTACCCAATCTTTATAGCATGTTCGTCTCCATAAGGAAAGTATTATCTCTCAGAAA
>CBFDBW010000178.1:0-6185 GCA_965603145.1 uncultured Syntrophobacterales bacterium | reverse complement strand
TAGGTACTGTCTGTAGATTCCGCATTCGTAAGTACCTCTTTCAACGGGCTTCCTTCCCGGGCTTCGGCGAATCCAGCGGTAATCCATAAATTGAGCCCGTTTTGCCCTTCACCCTCGATAAAATCACTTACCCTCAACTCTCTGGCTAATTTGATGCAGAACTTCCGGGCCTTATCCATCTTGGCGTTGTGCTGGACCACCATTATCTTGTTCATGCCGTAACGGGAACAGGTATCGGTGATCTCGAGCTGTTGCTTCACCCGGGAGGCAAGGTTTTTGACCACGGTCTGACCGGTCACATGCCCGAGCTTCTCGTTGACTTCATCCAGATTTTGCACAGTGAATGAAATAACGGAAAAAGTGATATGGTGGCTTTCCAGCCGGGCCATCTCTTCTTGAAACTTCCTCTCGCCTTGAGCCTGGGTGGCCATCCCGGTGAGCGCGTCGTGGGGGGTTTCCAGTCCCTGGATGAACTGCTGCACCACCTCATCAGAGGCCTGCTGGATTTCCTCCGGGGTGCCTTCGAACCGGATCAGTCCCTCGTCCAACATGGCCACGCGCTGGGAAATGTAAAAAATGTCAGGAATGTCGTGGCTGATCACAACCCCAGTAAACCCGAGCCTTCTTTGGTAATCGGAGATCATGCTGTGTACTGCGCTTTTTCGTATGGGATCGAGTCCTGTGGTGGGCTCATCGAAAAGAACAATCTCCGGTTCAGTCACCAGGGCTCTTGCCAAAGCGACCCGTTTCTTCATGCCTCCGGACAACTGGCTGGGATACTTGTTGTCGATCCCTTCCAGGTCGAATAACTTCAGTTTGTCCCACACCCGGGTGCGAATCTCCCTTTTCGGCAGGGAGGTAGCCTCTTTCAGAGGAAGGGCGACGTTTTCGTAGACACTCATAGAGTCGAAAAGGGCCGTGTCCTGAAACATGTAACTTAATTTGGCTTTTAGGCTGTCTATCTCGGCCCTTTTCATTTCAGACAAGGATCGTCCCTGGAAAAGAATCCTGCCCGAATCGGGTTCCAACAAGCCAATGATGTGCTTCAGGAGCACGCTTTTACCCGTGCCGCTCTTACCAATAATGGTGGTGATCTCCCCTTGAAAGATGTTGAGGTTGGCTCCATTTAGAACCTGATTGGCCCCGAACCTTTTGTAGACGTTTACAAATTGAATGAGCGGCTGGTTCATTATCGATCCCACAACAGTTGGTTGTTTTTCCCCGGGGCGGTCTACGACGTTAGGGTTTCTTATCATATTTCGCCAATAAACCTAAACCATAAAAATAGTCATCGCAACCCGCAAAGCCGCTCCCCTGTTTCTTGGAGCCCTGTTGATCATGATAATTGTGGTGTCCTTCCGCCCGCGCTGGTAATCGATGGCCAATCTTGTGGGAGAGCCACAGGGCAGAGAAGTTCTTCACAGTTGAAGCATTTGCAGGTAAGATAACCAAATGTTGTCACAAGAAAAGACCTTTCCCTCCCCCGGTCCCTCTCTAAGGCGCGGGCTCTTCGACAGGGGAGAGGAGTATAACCCGGATATTTCATGAATCACTTGCTGCGACCACGGATATGGCCTTCCTTCCTGGCGTCCTCGGTTGTCGGCTCCTGCGACGTACCGCTCAGGTACGCCTCGGACCCAATCCCGCGGTACCGCGGGACGGTTGCCAGGTGGCACGCCCATCTTCGCGGTCTCGCGACAGTAATTCATGAAATATCCGGGTTAGGGGAGAAGTGAGTAATGGCCTTGCTAGAGGAGCAGCTAAATGAAATTCAAACTTAAACACAAAATATTATTACTCTACGCAGGCGTGAGTATTTGTCTTCTAGTTCTGATAGGTGGTTTCCTCTCATCGAAATTAAAAAGAGAAAAATTTGCGGCAATTCAAAATGATTTTGCAAATCAGCTCACTCATATCGATTTTGCCCTGGTCAGTTTTTTTGCTGAAGTCAAAGCAGATCTCGAGACTATTGTTTCAAATGAGTTTGTAAGATCAAAAAGGGATGAGGATTTTACCAACTTTACTGAAGCGGATGCAGATACTTTTGAATATAACATTGGCGAGCTAGAGCAAAAAATAATCAACATATTCAACAGCTATAGAATAACACATAAATTTGCTAATTCTGTTTATATGGGCCGGGAAAACGGTAGTTTTGTGCGGTCTCATAAAAGGAATAGATCCACGAAGTATGATCCTAGAACCAGGCCATGGTACATCTTGGCTAAGAAAAACCTTGGAAAATTAGTAAGAACTACCCCCTATACCTCCGTAACCTCACTGGATGTAAACATAGGGGTAGTTGCCGCACTCCTAGATGAACAAGGTCAAGTCTATGGTGTAGTGGGTATTGATATAACCCTTGATAACCTCACAGACTATATTGAAAACGTCAAGGTTGGACGCAACGGTTACATGGTTCTGCTCGATGAAGATGGCATGTTTTTAGCGAGTCGGAACAAAGCCGAGATCTTTCAAAGTATTGAGGCAATATACAAAGATGACATCGACAGACTCTTTGAAGAGAGTCAGGGGGTTGTAACTCTCACAAAAAACTTGAAAAAACAATACCTCTTTTTTGATACCTCCCCTGAGCTTGGCTGGAGTCTTGGCATGATCATTCCTGCGGAAGAAATCAATTCCGAGGTTAGAAGTTCGGTAAACGGGATACTATTGGCTCTGCTTTTAGCCCTCGCCCTTCTCAGTGGACTTACCCTTGTCGGCCTGCAAAATTTTGTTGTCAAGCCTTTGAAAAAACTTGACGAAGGAACTGGCCTCATCGCTCGTACAGGTAATTTAGACCATCATATAGAAATTCGATCAGGCGACGAAATAGGACACCTGGCCCAGTCATTCAATAAGATGATTGATTCGATTGGCAAGGCAGAAAAGGGTTTGAAAGAATCGGAAGCAGAGCTGAGGAAACATCGGGATCACTTGGAAGAACTGGTGGAGGAGCGGACCAAAGAACTTTCAGAGGAAATCGCCGAGCGCAAGCGGACCGAGGAGGCACTTAGAGAGAGCGAGGCCGGGTACCGATTGTTGGTAGATAATATGCCAGGTATCGTCTACAAGGGATTGGCCGATTGGTCAGTGGCTTTTAGAGACGACAAGATAGAGACAATGTTAGGCTGCAGGGCGGAAGAGTTTAATTGTGGGGAAAGAAAGTGGGCTGATTTTATAGTTGAGAAAGATCTTCCGGCTGTCCATGAGGCCTTTGTCAAAGCCTTGAACACGGACAAGTCATTTGTCCGAGAGTACAGAGTCAGGACCGTGGGTGGAGAGACTCTCTGGGTGAGTGACAGGGGAACTATCGTTTGCAATGAAAAGGGAGAGATTGATTACGTCAGTGGAGTGTTTTTTGATATCACCGAGCGCAAAGAGGCGGAAGAGGAGGTGCTCAAGCTATCTCGCGCCATGGAGCAGAGTCCTGCCTCTGTAGTTATCACCGACCGCAAAGGTGCGATCGAGTATGTGAATCCCAATTTTGTTGCAGTGACAGGATACAGTGCAGAAGAGGCGATTGGGCAGAACCCACGGATTTTGAAATCCGGTGAACACAGCGCTGAGTTCTATGAGGGGCTCTGGAAGGAGATTCTTGAAGGTAATGTATGGCGTGGCGAGTTTCGTAACAGGAAAAAGAGTGGTGAATTATACTGGGAAAGCTCATCTATTTCGCCCGTTCTTAATGCTGCTGCTGAAATAACCCATTTTGTCGCGGTTAAAATGGATATTACCGAGCGCAAGCGCATGGAAAAGGAATTGATCCAAGCCAAGATTACAGCCGACGAAGCCAACAAGGCCAAGGGCTATTTTCTCGCCAACATGAGCCACGAGATTCGCACCCCCATGAATGCGGTTATCGGGATGACATATTTGGCTTTGAAGACGGAGCTCACATCCAAGCAGCGGGATTACCTGACCAAGATCCGATCATCGGCAAATTCCCTCTTGGGCATCATCAACGACATCCTGGATTTTTCCAAGATCGAGGCGGGCAAACTGGACATGGAATCGGTGGATTTCAATCTAGATGAAGTTCTGGATAATCTGGCTAGTCTCATCAGCGTTAAAGTCCGGGAAAAAGAAGAGCTGGAGGTTCTTTTCGCCACGGCTCCGGATGTGCCGCGATTTCTGGTAGGTGATCCCTTGCGTCTGGGACAGGTTCTTATTAATTTGGTCAACAACGCCGTCAAATTTACCGACTCAGGGGAGATAGTGGTATCCACCCAGGTGGTGTGGCAAGACCAGGAGCGCTTGACTCTGAAGTTCGCGGTGAGCGACACAGGAATAGGTCTCAGTGAAGAGCAAATAGCCAGGCTTTTTCAGGCCTTCAGCCAGGCCTACACCTCCACCACCAGGAAGTACGGCGGCACCGGACTGGGGCTTGCAATAAGTCAGCGTCTGGTGAATATGATGGGAGGCGAAATCTCGGTAGAAAGCCAGCCAGATCAGGGCAGTAGCTTCAGTTTTACCGCCACCTTCGGCCTGGGCAGGGAAAAGGGAGAAGAGCGCTTGGTGCCTTCGCCGGATCTGCGGGGTTTGAAGGTTTTAGTGGTGGATGACAACGCCACCTCGAGGGATATACTGCAAATCATCTTGGAGTCTTTTTCGTTTCAGGTAGTTTTGGCGTCTTCGGGGGAAGAGGGACTGGCAGAACTCGAGGCCGCCCCCAGGGACGAGCCCTTTGAACTGGTGCTCATGGACTGGAAGATGCCCGGAATGAACGGCATTGAGGCATCCAAGCGCATTAAAGGGCATCCTCACCTCAGCAAGATTCCGGCCGTCATTTTGGTGACCGCCTATGGCCGGGAGGAGATCATGCAGGAGGCCGAGAAGGCGGGGTTGGAAGGTTTTCTGATCAAGCCGGTGAGTTCATCGGTGTTTTTTGACACCATCATGCAGGCCTTGGGCAAGGATGTTCTCAAGAGTTCTCCCGCTGTGCGGCAAAGAGAGCAGGAGGTGGAACTGCTGCAAAATATCCATGGGGCTCGGGTGTTGCTGGTTGAAGATAATGAAATAAATCGGCAGGTGGCCAAAGAGATTCTTACCGGGGCGGGGCTTGAGGTTTTCTTGGCTAACGATGGCCAGGAAGCTGTAGACGCAGTTGGAAAAGAGCACTACGATGCTGTGCTCATGGACATTCAGATGCCGGTTATGGATGGTTACCTGGCCACTGAGGCGATACGAAGCGATCCGCGCTGCAAAGATCTGCCCATAATAGCCATGACCGCCCACGCTATGGCTGGTGACCGTGAAAAATGTCTGGCAGCGGGGATGAACGACCACGTGACCAAACCCATAGACCCTGAACAGCTCTTCTCGACTCTAGGAAAATGGATTCGAGCGGATCGGGATTCGCGGAAAGCTCTGCCCAGGGAAATAATAATTGCCGATGAAAGGGCAGAGGAAGTTTCACTGCAGGATGGGGCTTCAACCCAGGCAGAGTCAGAGGAAGAGTATCTCCCGTTGTCTTTGCCGGGATTTGATCTCCCTGCTGGGCTCGCCCGTTTGCAGGGGAATAGAAGCCTTTACAGAAAACTGCTGCATGATTTCGCCGCCAATTATTCCGAGGTGGCCGGGGAGATTCGGCAGGCCTTGACTGCAAAGGATATGGATCTGGTGCACAGCCTGGTCCATAATCTCAAAGCTGTGGCTGGCAATCTTTCAGCCACAGACCTGCTGGCTGCGGTTGTGGAAATGGAAAAGCTGGTGAGAAGGGAAGATGAAGCCACTGCTCCCACACCTGAGACACTAGAGCAAGAGCTGGCAGCCCTGGAAAAGGTACTCAAGCAGGCGCTGGAGTCGGTTCAAACACTTGAGCCACCGGCAGAAGATAAAACAGACGAGCCATCCCCGGATGTGATGGCCTCGGTTCCCCCTGAACTGGCAAGAGCTGCGGCCAGACGCATCCGCAAAGCCGTGGATATGGGCGATGTAACGGAATTGAAAGGTATTGCCGACGAGCTGCAAGCTCAGGCAGAAGAACTTGCGCCTCTGAGAGAAAAGATCGTGCAATTGACGGAAGATTTCGACTTTGATGGTATATTACAACTGGCTGACGTTTTGGAAAAGGATAGGAACAACTAATTGGAGCTGCAGATGACCAACCAGGTGACCACCTTTGCAGACTGTCAAGAACAACCTGAACGGATTTTGCTTGTGGACGACAATCCCACCAACCT
>CBFDBW010000177.1:0-6222 GCA_965603145.1 uncultured Syntrophobacterales bacterium | reverse complement strand
AATGGAATTGCGACACAGTCTATAGCAGGGGAGGGGAAAATAGTTGTCGGACATCCTCTTAGGGGGGATTTTGAAGTTGGCACCCTGATGTCGGGGTAGGTCCTTTAATCCGTTTTTATGATAAATTTGTGTATCTAAATTCTGTGGGTTATAAGGATTGGGGAGGTGAAACAAGGATGTACCGCGTACCTTTTAGCAAGACATATCTAGACTTTGAGCTGCCGGCAAATATGCGTGGCACCTACTCAGCCTCCCGCCCGGTGGAGCCGCTGGCCGACGTAGAGAAAGCCATTGACAAAGCCCTGGCTGATCCCATCAACTCCCCACCTTTGAGGGAACTGGCTAAACTGGGCGATACCGTCTGTATTGTCTTCACTGATATTACCCGGAACACTCCGGAGCATGTTCTGGTTCCCGCTCTCCTGGCCGAGTTGCACGCTGCTGGTGTGCGTGATGAGGACATTACCCTGCTCTGCGGTACTGGCCTGCACCGGCCAAGCACGCCGCAGGAAAAGGTCATCAAGCTCGGGCAGTCGATTGTTGACCGCTACCGGGTGCTGGACCATGAACCGTTCAACCTGGCCGGACTTGAGGACCTGGGAATCACCGAAAGTGGAATTCCCCTTTCAGTAAATAGCGTTGCCTACCAAGCTGATCTGCTGATTGCCACCGGGATTGTTGAACCCCACCAGTACGCCGGTTATTCAGGAGGTCCCAAGACTGTCGCCATAGGTGCGGCCGGGGAACCAATGATTGCTCACACCCACGGTCCCCAGATGGTTGATCACCCGGGGACGCGGCTGGGCAGAATAGAGGGAAACATCTTTCACCAGGCGGTTACCGAAGCGGCCCGGCGCGCGGGTCTGAACTTTATCCTTAACGTGGTCCAGGACGACCACAAGCGACCAGTGGCCATCTTCGCCGGCAGGCCAGAAGATACGTTCGAGGAGTTAGTCAAGGCTGCCAAAGGGCTTTATGAAGTCCCCGTCCAACAAGAATATGATGTGGTGGTAGCTGGGGTTGGTTTCCCCAAAGACATGAACCTCTATCAGGCGAGCCGGGCTGCCAGTCAACTCTTTTTTGCCCCCACCTCAGTAGTAAGAGATGGGTCCGTTTTTATCGTCCCCGCTCCTACTCCGGAAGGGGCGGGGCAGGGGGAGGGTGAGCGACGTTTTTTGGAAACCATGCGAAGCGGTAACGATATGCCTTCTCTGCTGGCTGAACTGCGGCGCACCGGCTACCCGCCCGGGGCCCAACGGGCCTTTGTCATGGCAAAAGTTTTGGAAAAGAACCATGTCATCATTGTTGGGACCGAGACACCTGAGGTGGTGCGCCAGCTCCATATGATTCCGGCTGTCGACATGGACGAAGCCTTCCGGATCGCGGTCTCGAAGATTGGCCGGGACGATTTGGAAGTTCTGATCGTCCAGCGAGCCCTTTTGACACTACTGGTTGGAAGGACAGGCTAAAAAGCTCAACACGGCCGCTTCTCTTGCGTTAATTCCGACATACGATTGCCAGCTATTGCTGTTTCGTCCCTGCCGTCACTCCAGGCACAAAATAGAAGATTTTCCTCATGCCTGCGTTTTTACCCCTTTTCTACCGCCGTCGGTTTTGGAGTCTCTGCGCACGGCTAGCATGGTAATGTCATCATGCTGGTCAGCTTCGCCTATGTGAGACAGTACACTCGCTACGATTTGGTCTATTAATAGGGTGGCAGACGAAGTACTTTGCTCCAGCATTGACAGCAATCGTTTCCGAGTAAAAAACTCGCCGCCCGCAGCGAGGGCCTCCAGCACACCGTCGGTGTAACTCAGCAGGATGTCACCCGGTTCTAACCGGGTCTGCTCAATCTTGAACTCGGTGTCGGGTGTTACGCCCACAGCTGGCCCAGTAGGATTGAGACGCTCCCTTACGCCGCCAGAGGAGTCGACGATCAATAGGGGCTCGTGTCCGCCATTTATATAGCTCAACAAGCCAGTGGATGGATCCAGCACGCCGAAAAAGAGGGTGGCAAACATAGCCAGTTCGCCGTGATTCTGGGCAATGTAATTATTAGTGAGCCCAACTGCTTTGAGAGCGTCGAGGTGGGAGGATTCTGCCACCTGTCCATCCGAAGCCAGACTGAGTGCGTTGGCAGAAGCTTGGCTGTATGAGCAAACCAATCCATTCAGGGAGGTTTGACCCGAAAATATCCTAATCAAGCTACGGAATAAAGCCATAAAAAGTGCCGCACCCACTCCTTTATCGCAAACATCAGCGATGACCAAACCAACGTGGCCACCGGGGAGCTCGAAGACGTCGTAGAAGTCACCTGCCACTTGGTGCGCCGGTTTGAAGTAAGCAACGATTTCCCAGCCGGGCTTGTGCAGTAGTTGGCCGGGCAGAAAGTTTGTCTGCATCTCCCGGCCTTTCTCTAATTCGTCCTTAAGTGCTTGCGAATAGGATTTAACTTGACTCAAACTTGTTTGCAGCGCTCCTTCTGCCTTTTTACGTTCGCCAATAGCATCTGAAATTTGTTGGTACATATGGTTGAAGGCTGCGATGACTTCTCCCAACTCATCCTGGCGTTGAATTGAAGCTGAGTAGAATTCAGGAGTTTCTCGGTCTTTGCTGATTGCTTCACCTGCACTAGTTAAGTCATTTCTTAGCCGGATAATGGGAGCAACCACAATTGGGCGCAACGCTATCCACGCCCCCGCCGTGACGAAAAGCGAAATTATCAAGACTAAACCAGCAATTCGCAGAACAAAGGCATGTAACTCAAGCATCACGGGGGATCCATCATGACGAAGGATCAGAGTGTAATCTCTCTGCAGCTCAGCCGCTGACCAAGCTGCATCGTAGCGGAAAATATTTTGGCTTTGAAGATAAATCGCACCACCACTATTGCCTTCAGAAAAGGAAAGCTCAGGTTGCTCACCAAACATCCCAACCTGTTTTCCGTCAGAGTCATACAGCGCCCCGCCCAGAATGATTGGATCAAGCTGGAGCTGTCTCATTTGGTCCAGAAGTTCTAGAGCAGACGCTTCTGCTCCGGTCATCTGCATAATTACAGATATCTTTGCTGAGGAAACTTCTCTCAACTGGGATAGGAGTTCTTGTTCGCGTCTATTGTAAGAAGGAATGAGAATAATGGCTTCGATTACCACAACACTTACAAAGACCCAAAACACTATCCGTCGAGACAGGCGAGCAGTGGGTAGGCTAAACAGCCCTTTAAGCATAGATGGCATTGCGCTTTTCTCCTGCGCGATTTGTTCGTTCTACCGCTAAATTAATAACAAGAAGCGTGACATGGGTGACTTTCCCGAACCAAGATCAAAGCACAACCCAGGAGCCACCATGCTCATCTCAAACATAATACCGGGTGAATGCTTGTCAACCATCCCTCCTTCTAGCCGACACCATTTCAGCCCGATAACTTGAAGAGCAATTTGTGGCTTAGTCGTAAATCTTTCTAGATTATTACAATGGTTGGGAGCGATGAGCTGATAGGGACGGGCGTGGGAATGAGGTTACATCTTCAGCAAACATTTAACCATGAATGACAAATGAAGATGTGCCCCCAAATCACAAATTTCACGATCGTCCCCTATTTCTTCACGGATAAAGTTGACTTCAATATATCAGATGGTTAAATTCCAGTTAGTGGTTGAGACTGACCGGAAGTCTCGCATATTTTCGGGGCACCGCAACATATTTTCACATACTTCTGAGGTGGTGCTATGGAAGTTATAAGTTCGCTCAAGATGTTTGAGGTCTTGTTTATTGCGCTGGGAGGAATGCTGTGCATCTATCTCGGCTATCGTCTTCTTACGATAGGCGCAAACCAACCATTTGGTATATTTTCAGACCTGAAAGGATGGAGATTTAGAACTGCTAACTTGGCTCCTGGCGTTTTCTTTGCGGTCTTGGGGTCAATAGTACTCTGTTCTCCGGTTATAACGAGTGCACTATCCATTCTGCAGAAAGAAACGTTTATAAATAAGTATGCAACTAAATTGATATTGGATGAGTTAGTTGAAAGAAATAAGAAAATTAGAAGTTACCAATTAGAAAATGATGTGTCTCTTAAGCAAGCGAGAAGCAAACTCTCGCCTGCTCCTGTTGATTCTTCACCAACAAAGTTGAAAGAATCAAACAAAGCTGTTGTGACGTCTCAGCGGCTACGCCTGCGAAAAAAACCGGGCATAAATCATCAAATTGTTGGTGTCTTGTATAAAGGAGACGTCATTACAGTGAAAGAAACAAGAGGAGTGTGGCTACGAATATCTACTAATGAGATCACGGATGGCTGGGTTCACGGGAACTATGTTAGACGACAACAAGGCACTGAAACTGCCGATTCAAACGAAACCGCTTTGCTTTAAGTTCTAAGCCTTTGGAATATTCATCTCCCCAGTGATAACTGTTAGATTCGACCCCACTACCATAACGACTTAATGTCACCTAGGGCTTCTTTATCCTCAACAAGTCCCACTGAGGGTACTGGTTTTTAAGCATCTCTATGGATATACTTAAAAAAGTGGTGTGCACCCGGAGTTGAGAATCAGCCCTCAGCCCGGTGGGCAATGGACACCTAACAATTCTTGATAATGTTGACAAGTCCACATCATGTGTCTTAGCTTACAAAGCAACCTCATCATTAACGAAGGTTTCAGTGTTCGCGTTTCAGCTTCTTTCCCCTGACACCTGACACCTGACACCTGAAACCTTGAGATAAGGTACTTACATGTCAACGAAGAAGGGCATCATCGCACTCATGGGCTCGGGTGAACTGACCGCAACCATGGTGGAAGTTCACAAAGAGCTGTTGGCGGAGTTGCCCGATCCCCCTCAAGCTGTATTTCTTGACACGCCAGCTGGCTTTCAGCTCAATGTGGACCAGCTATCCGAGAGAGCCACAGAGTACTTCCGCCAGCATGTACAACAAGACATGTCCATCGTTTCTTTCAAGTCCAAGGAGAGGTCTGCGCCATTAGAGGCCGAGCAGGCCTTTCACGCCATGCGGGAGGCGAATTTTTTTCTGGTTGGACCTGGGAGTCCCAGCTACGCGGTGCGCCAATGGCAAGAAACACCCATTCCAGAGATTCTTACCAAGAGGGTGGCAGATGGAGGTTGCCTGGTGGCTGCCAGTGCCGCGGCTCTGACGGTGGGACGCTTCACCCTTCCCGTGTATGAGATTTATAAGGTGGGAGAAGATTTGCATTGGGTGGAGGGGATGAATATTCTCGCGCACTTTGGTTTTAATCTTGTAGTGATACCGCATTGGAACAATGCGGAAGGTGGGACTCATGACACGCGGTTCTGTTTCATGGGTGAGTCGCGCTTTGCAAGGCTTGAGTCGCTCCTGCCGGAAGATGTCTCCATCTTTGGTTTAGACGAACACACGGCCTGCCTTATTGATCTCGATAAAAACGAGGCTGTAATCAAGGGGCTCGGCACGGTGACCCTGCGACGCCGGGGAGGCGAGATCGTCTTTACAAAGGGAGATCGATTTTCTCTTGATATCCTCCGAGGTGAAGATCTCGGCAAAGATTGGCAACCGGTGGTTCGGGAACAGATGGTTTCGGAGGCGACCTCTGAGATAAAGGGGGATTCCTTCTGGGACAGAATTCATGCCATCGAAGCGGCCTTTCGCGCTGGTCTCGAACAAGACGATACAAAAGAAACCACCAACGCTCTTCTTGAGCTGGATCGAACCATCTGGAAGGGCACACAGGATCTTGAAAATGAAGAGTTCATCTCGCAAGCAAGAGAAGTTCTCAGAGATCTTATTGTGCTTTTGGGGATGAGGTTGGAGGCTTCTCCGAAAGACAGGTCAGATTGTCTTGCCCCTCTTGTTGAAGATCTGCTCAAGCTGAGGGAGAAATTCAGAGAGAACCAGCAATGGCAAGAGGCCGATGCCATTCGGAACAGCCTCGAGCGAGCCCAGATAATCGTGGAAGACGCCGAAGATGGTTCGCGCTGGAGATTGAAATCGTAAATAAGGGCATCTCTCGCCCGCTCCCCCGCTCTGTGAGAGATAGTCTTCGAGATAGAGGTGATCCCAGATGATAATCCACCCTACAACATCAGTTCTCTTCGTGGTTGGTAGTGACGATTCATCTCTGCAGCCTTTGTTGTCCTATTTGCAAAATATTGGGCACCTCACGTTGACTATTGAGCCGCAAATGGTGAAGGATCTTACCCCCTATGAGGTGGTTGTCACTGAAAACA
>CBFDBW010000176.1:0-6250 GCA_965603145.1 uncultured Syntrophobacterales bacterium | reverse complement strand
CCACAATAAGAAAGCGGAGACGAAACTCCGCACGTTTTTGGTTAACCCGAAATATAGTAGCTCGTTCTCAAGAGGTAAAGTGTGGATTAAAGTATGTAATCTACCTTTCCATAGATGGAATGTTCTGTTATAATTTCATTTAAATCGGAGACGTAATAAATTCTGTAAACCCTGAGTCCTAAGGTTAGATAGTATGCCAAGACCCAAATGCAAGAATATCTCACATTTTCTAAGTGTTCTGGTAGCTACTGTCTTTATGGTCCATCTGGCAAGCTGCGGACCATCCAAGAAGACCTACAAATTATATACAGGCCCGCAAATACCCAGTGACAAAACCGCCCAACTTGTCTGCAAAGGGAAGACCATACAGATCAATTCTGTAAATGGTCAGGAAAGCCCAGATGGAAAAGATACCTTTGGCAACGTTACGCTTGAGATTCTTCCCGGTGATTATCACGTAACCGTTTCTTTTTCCGGTAGATCCGCTCCTACGGTCTTTGGGGAGTCTTATAATTACCAAGTATTTTACACCCACGACTCTTTACGTAATGTGGATATTACAATAAAGGCTGAGGCTGGCCATACGTATCTCGTAACTTCTTCCCACGATTATGAGAAATCCACATGGAACGCCGTCGTCAGGGATGAAACAGACGATAGAAGAATTTTTAAGGAAGGTCCCTACCCTCTCAATAAGATCAGAACAGGCGATAATCGGGCCTCCAGCCGAGTATATCGTAATTAAGATCGGCAAGCGGCAGCTGAATGGCAATTCCTACTCCAAAGCCTTGTGTGCTTTACCCCATGCCATCTTATAAGTTTACTGTGAAACTGCAGAAAACACCAAGTATCTGAGTGCAGAGGTGGCCGGTGAAAAAGTATCTATTGGCCTTCTTCCTCTTAGCGATCTTTTTTTCTGCTGCTGCATGCAGCACGAGGGGAAGTTGTGTCCGGGGGAACTGTAAGAACGGACTGGGCACGATGGCCTATCCAGAAGGTGCAAGATATGAGGGGCAATGGCAAGGCAGCATGCGGAGTGGACAAGGCACACTGACCAATCCTTATGCCGGACAATATGAGGGGCAGTGGAAAAATGACAAGCCTCATGGGCTGGGGGCTTGGACCTTCCCTGACGGTGCAAGATATGAGGGGCAATGGAAAAATGGCGAGTGGCACGGACAAGGAACCATGGCCTTCCCAGACGGCCGTAGATATGTGGGTGCATGGGAAAATGATGTTCCCCACGGACAAGGGAAAATGATCTATCCTGACGGTAGAGAGTTAATAGGTGAATTCTAGAATGGCAAGTTCGTTGGCAAGTAGGACTTTGGGGTCTCTGCACTCATTGCTCCGGCCGGATGCATTCCTCCCCTCCCCGCAGCGTGCAAAGTCTATATCTGGCAAGATCTCCCCAGTACCACATAATCTCCTCAACGTCGGCGGTTCGACGAGTCGAACTGCCGCTCGTGCTCCTTTGTCCCACCCGCCGGTCCACGGCTGCATAGAGAAGTTTCCCGGTAAGTCCATCGGTTATCTTTGCCTCGATGCTCGCCTGCCCCACAAAAATAGTCTCACCCGACAGAGATCCCGCAAAATTCCTAATGGGATTAACAATGACAGGCGCCACTGCCGAGACAGAATCCGCCGTCTGAGAGGACTCCCCCACACTCGTGAGCGCCACTTGAATGCGCAGGGTGCCGGGGGCCGGTTCCTCCACCATTTGATAGTCTTCCGCTAGATCGTTATAGAGGATGTAGTAGAAGCGGTTCACCAGTTTCTGCAGATCAGCTCGGGTAAAGCCTATGGGGTAAGTTTCACGTCCTCCATAGTAGGCTACGGGGGCCAAAAAAATCTTGTTGTAGGCAGGCCAATTAGCTTCAGGATTTTCATAAAAGAGCAGCGCTTCTCCCTCGCCGCCCGGGCTTAACATGGAATAATCGCCGAGGAAGCCCGACTTTTCAACTGTCCGGGCTTGCTTGCTCTGGCTGGTTGTACAACCGCTGAGCAATGCCAGGGCGGACAAGAGGACAACTCTCAGCAACCAATTCACTGTAACACCCCTCAGCGTCAATTTTGGCCTCCTTGTATACCATGGTCTGAAAGCAAATGTAACATGCTATCTCTCCTTTTCCTATTTTTCCATCTCCCACATCAGCACTAACCAAAAAAGCGGCAGTCTGCTGGAGTAATGGAGCATTGCAAAATATCAAATTCCAAGCACCAGGTCTCAAGGTGTCGGGTGTCAGGGAAGAAAAACAAAAAATCTGAAACCTGAGCACTGAAACCTCAGTCAAGGACCAGGTTTTCGATGTTGAATACGCAGCATGGTCTCTACCATCGATTATGGGTTTTGAGCGGTCTAGCGCGAAGTTAAACGGTGAACTGGTAGTACAGCTGGACTGATGAGGTTAGCCCTAATATCTCACGAATCGCCTGGCTTCGTAGAAGGGTTGAAATCTAGAGCTGCTCTCCTTCAACTAGCTCAGCTCCGAGACAACATTGCTTACAAACTGGAGGTCCTCTGTCGTGATATTAGTGAAGCGAACCCCCATGCCGATAGGTATGGCATCGGAATCGGCACGGAGGGGAATATCTATCCACACTACCTCTGCCCCTATCCATGAATGCTCCCGGTCTTGAGACAGGATGGAGAGGATGAAAAGGTCTTTTCGTAAGAGCGGTGTCCCGCAGCGAATATAGGCCCCCCCGGCACTAATGTTCTCTATTATGCCGTCGATATCCCCCTCGGGGGTCACCATGGTAATGGGCCAGCTCACTGGGACTCTTGGATGTTCTCTCTTCTGGACGAAAGTGGGGGAGTTCATAGTTGGCCTCCAATCTATCAGAAAACATCTCCCTGGAGCAATTTGAAGGGTTGCTCGCTATGTTTTCCGTTTTTCAAATACCCTCCCCCAGAATGTCCTCAATGAAAACTTCGTGCCAATTCGTGACATAACCGTATTTTATACGTGTTTTTCAATAGTTAACCTCTGATAATAACAATGGGCGGATCGAAGAAAAACCTTGTTTGGAGTCCAAAAGTGTCAGTTGGTGAAAAAAAGCGGCATCGTTATCACCACCCCGGAAGTCCCTTTTCTGTAGAGTTTTCAAAAGATCTCTGGTATGGTGACCGCTGTTTCGTCAGGAGTAGTCTCTCACAGATCATCACAACGTTGGCATCAATCATGCATTTCGTGGTCGCTAATTCTTTCGTACGGCCAGGAATATCCAACGAGAACTCTCAGCCAAGAGGTACTATTTCCAATGGCACGTGGTCTCTTTCTAGCTCTGCTCAGCCTTCTCCTTTTTACTGTCTCATGTACACAGTCTTCTCTTGTTCTCCGGCCAGATGACGCTTCCCACCCTGAGGAGCCATCCCAGATCACCGAGCCTCCCGCTGAGGACACATCGGATCCATCAAAAGCCGCACCTTCCAATACAACCAATGAGGAGGAAGAGAACGTATTGGCTTCATCTCCGGCTCAGGGGGAAAGCTCCGAAAACGGTGAATCACCGGCAGAGGTTGACTCCGAAGAAGAGCCATACACTGATCAGAAGCGTGTGGACGACGCTTTGTACTATTATCAGGAAGCTCTAGAGTACTGGAATAGTGGTGAACCAGACAGGGCCATACAGTCTCTCGATCAGAGTTATCAAATCATTTTCAGCATTCAAGACGAGGACGATCCGGAGATCACCCAGCAAAAAGAAGACCTTCGTCTCCTCATCTCTAAACGGATTCTAGAGATCTATGCCTCCAGAACCCACCTCCAAATGGACCACAGCCGGGAAATGCCGCTGGTGATGAACCAATATGTAACCAGAGAGATAAAACGTTTTCAAACCACAGAGAGAAGCTTTTTCATCAAATCCTACAGGCTCTCAGGCAGGTATAGACCTTACATTGTGGAGCAAATGAGGAAAGCTGGTACCCCTGAGGATCTTTCCTGGCTTCCACTGATCGAAAGCGGTTTCAAAACCAAGGCACTCTCCAAGGCCAGGGCCCTCGGACTCTGGCAATTCATCGCTTCCACCGGCTACCGCTATGATCTCCGCCGGGACCGCTGGGTGGATGAACGGATGGACCCTGAACGTTCAACCCAGGCCGCCATTGCTTACCTAAAGGTTCTTCACGGTCTTTTCGGCGACTGGACTACCGCTTTGGCAGCTTACAACTGTGGTGAGGGTAACGTGCTGCGGGCGATTCGGCAGCAGCACGTTAACTATCTAGATGATTTTTGGCATCTTTACCCGCGGCTGCCCCTGGAGACCGCTCGTTATGTGCCTCGTTTTCTTGCTGCACTCCATATCATCAAAAATCCTGAGAAGTACGGTTTTGACGACTTGGAGCTTGATCAGCCATTGATAAGCGAACAGGTGCAAGTCAACCGACAGATGCGCCTGCAAGACATCGCCCGGGTCCTGGATGTACCAGCGAAAACTCTAGAGGAGCTCAATCCATCCTTACGATATAAAGCCACCCCCAATTATCCCTTTACCCTGAATCTGCCCGTAGACACCAGCACAATGTTTCTTGCCAAGTTGGAGGAGGTTCCCCAGTGGAAACCCCCCAAGCGAGCTTACGTGGTCCACAGGGTGCGCTTCGGCGAGACCCTCTCCGGAATCGCCTTAAAGTACCGAGTGTCAGTGCGACGCATAGTGCACGCCAATCACCTGCGCAGTGCCAGTCGGATCCGTGCGGGCCAGCGCTTGAAGATTCCCCTCCGCGGCCAGGTTATAATGGCAAGCAGGAATCCGGCCGGAGGAACAGGATCAACCGTGCACTACCAGGTAAAAAGGGGCGACTCACTTTGGCTTATCGCCCAACGCTTCAACACCACCGTGTTCAAGATCAAGGCCCTCAACGACATCCATTCCAACCTGCTTCACACGGGTCAAGTAATCCTTGTCCAGACGGGAAGCCGTTGAATTCGCACAGCGCATGGCGTTGTGGTGAGAAAGGGTTAAGGCGAGACGTAAGCGGTTATTCGTTATCCGTTAATCGGTATCTCTATGCGATTGCGAGTTAGTCTCATTATGCCGGTTTACTACACGTGATTCTCCCCTCATAACTTATAATCAATAACGGGATTTACTTCTGCCTCCTGCCCACTGCATTTTGCGCACCCCTAGCCCGGATGTTTCATGAATCGCCGTCGCGAGACCGTGGAGAAGGGTGTGCCACCGGGTCGACGATTGTAGATTGCGGATTGCAGATTGCGGATTGAAAATCCACTGAAAAGCCTGAGAAAATATGTGGTGGAATCTGAACACTTAAATGCGATATCATCAATCCGAAATCCGAAATCCGAAATCCGAATTCCGCAATCCAAAATCGGGCTTGAGGCGTACTTGAACAGTAAGTCGCAGGGACCAACGCCCGAGGACGCCCGGCTTCCGGCTCGTAGAGAAGGACGCTCATATCCGCGGTCGCAGCAGGCGATTCATGAAACATCCGGGCTGGTAGGCTAGCTCGCTTTAATCTTCTCCAGTTTCTCATCGGGACCCAAGACAATGAGTGCATCGCTGTCTTTTACCTGAAAGTCAGCCCCGGGTATGAGAATCAATCCCTTTGGCAGGATCTCCTTGATCGCTAATACCTGAATGCCAAACCTGTTAATCAGATCCAGTTCTTTCAATGTCTTACCAACATATTCCTTGGGAGGTGCCAGCTCCACGATGCTGTAGCCCTCGATAAAAGGCAGGTAGTCCAACATATTTGGATTGTCCAATCTACTCGCGACCCCTATGGCCAAGTCTTTCTCTGGGAAAAAGATCTCACTGGCCCCGACTTTCTTTAAAATCCGGCCGTGCTCTTCACTGGTCGCCTTGGCGAGAATACTCTTTATCCCCAGCTCTTTCAGGTGCAGAGTTGCCAAGATACTCGCTTGCATTCTCGTACCAATGCAGACCACCGCTGCATCCACTTGACTAATACCCAAGGATTCCAGTGCTTCCCGATCGGTAGCGTCAGCCACAACGGCCTGGCTGACAATATCCTTGCTCTTTTGCACTTGACTCTTGTTGATATCCAAGGCGATGACCTCATGGCCTTTTTCGTAGAGATGGCGCCCAAGGTAGTAGCCGAAATTACCCATGCCAATAACAGCAAATTGTCCCATGATGCATCCTTTAGCACATTATTGTTGGAGCGCTGCAATGGTTTGCGGCTGGCTTCAAATAGCTGTACTATTTGACTCAACCAATCATGACATTCTCCTCTGCATACTGAATCGTGGACCGGGGCTCC
>CBFDBW010000175.1:0-6258 GCA_965603145.1 uncultured Syntrophobacterales bacterium | reverse complement strand
GGACCCGAGGCCGCTCAGAAGTGGATGAAGTTGATAATTGACAACTAACAGTAGGGTCCTTCCAGGAGGGATGTGATCATGGAAACTTATTACCACCCGCAGGATCTGCCCAAATTCGAAGAGATTGGCGAGGGGGCACCTGAGCTGGCAAAAAAATTCTTTGACTACTACGCAGCGGTTTTCGCTGAGGGTGAGCTCACCGCGCGGGAGAAGGCTCTCATTGCCTTGGCCGTGGCCCACACTGTTCAATGTCCCTACTGTATTGATGCCTACACCCAGGACTGCCTGGAAAAGGGCTCAAATCTCAACGAAATGACCGAGGCCATTCATGTGGCCACCGCCATTCGCGGCGGATCATCCTTGGTACATGGTGTGCAGATGCGGAATATTGCAAAGAAAATCTCCTTATAATGAACTCGCCCAGGGCTGTTGACTGGGATATGTTTTTGTTCTGACTTTTTCCAAATGGAGCTGTAAGAAAAACGGCTGCCGGGTGACTATAGGGAAAGCTGGGATAGAATGGAAAGGTTGGCGGAGAGCCCATTAACCATTGATAATCATTTCTCTGACGCCAGGTAAGACAAGGAAAAAATGGAGCAAACGACCGCGCAAGCATTGGATAAAACCTCAAAGACGGCAGAAAAAACGTTGCCTGTAGAGCCATTTGGACAAACCCTTGCCAAACACGGCCTGAATTTGACCCGGGAGAAAATCACCACACTCCAGGTAAATGTGGGGCTACTTTGCAATCAGGCGTGTCGTCACTGTCATCTCGAAGCAGGTCCCAACAGTGAAGCAGTAATGAGCGCTGAGACCGTGGATGAGGTTGTGGCTTTCGCTCAGAGGTTTTCTTTTGAGGTTATTGATATCACCGGCGGCGCGCCGGAGATGAATCCCAATCTGGTGGCTATGATTGAGAGACTCTCAGGTATGACCTCAAGGTTAATGCTTCGCTCAAACCTGACTGCATTGCTAGATGGTGCGCTGGATGACCTGATTGAGGTGTGTAAAGAACGCCGGGTTGTGATTGTAGCCTCCTTTCCGTCTCTGAATGAGGCCCAGGCGGAATCACAAAGGGGACGGGGGGTGTTCCAGGATTCCATCGCTGTTCTTGGAAAGTTGAATTCCCTCGGATATGGGCAACCCGACTCCGGTCTGGAACTGAACTTGGTGTCCAATCCTACCGGTGCTTTTCTGCCCTCTTCTCAGGATCAGTTAGAGAAAAGGTTCTGCCAGGTGCTGAAAAACAAGTGGGGGATAGTTTTCAACAATCTATTCTCCTTCGCCAATGTGCCCCTGGGTAGGTTCCGCCAGTGGTTGGAACAATCTGGCAATCTGGAGGGATACCTGCAGAAGCTTGCAACCAGTTTCAATCCTTGCGCTCTTGAAGGGCTGATGTGCCGATCTTTAATTTCCGTCTCTTGGGATGGCTATATCTTTGACTGTGACTTCAATCAGGCCGCAGATCTTTATCTGGGGGGGAAGAAAACGCACATCTCTGATTTGAAGGAGCTACCCGCACCCGGGGAGCCGATTGCAGTCTCACACCACTGCTACACCTGTACGGCTGGCGCAGGTTTTACCTGAGGTGGCTCGATAGGCGGTTGAGGGTCAAGCGCAAACAAAGCCGACGCAGTGACCTAGCAGCGGGAAAGGCGAGACAGGCGAGAAAGGCAAGACAAAGAGTTACTGTGCAAAGTGCTGCTCTCTTATATGATGTAGCTTTTTCCCTTCCGGGACTTAAACTGATGGGGACTGATCCCTTTCCGGCTTTTCTCGCCTTGGTCCTTTCTCGCGTTGTGCTTAAAAAATGAAGCCAGAGATACGTACCCACCCCAGTTTAGAGGATCTGAGCCGGGCAGCCGCAGAGTACATTTGCGAAATTGCCGAAAGGGCCATAAAAGAAAGAGGTATCTTCACCTTCGTCCTTTCCGGTGGGACAACACCTCGTTTGCTCTATGAGGAGCTGGCTAGAGAACCTTATGCCAGCAGGGTTGACTGGCAACATACGCACCTTTTCTGGGGGGATGAAAGGTGCGTGCCGTCGGATAGTCCGGATAGTAACTTTTCTCTGGCCTTGCAAGAACTAATTTCTAGGGTGGATGTGCCACCGTCAAACATTCACAGAATTCCCGCTACAACCGGTTCTGCCAAAGCTGTGGCGGCAGAGTACGAAAAGACCCTCCGAGAGTTCTTTCAAGCCACTGCCGCAGGTGATCCCTCCACATCTTTCCCTTCTTTTGACCTGGTCCTGCTGGGTATGGGGGCAGATGGTCACACAGCCTCTCTTTTCCCTGGTGATGCAGCATTGGAGGAGAGGGTTAGTTGGGTGGTGGCGGTGGAAGGAAGCAGCGCATTTCCTCCTGTCCGGCGAATTACCCTCACCTTTCCAGTAATAAATGAAGCCAAATGCGTGCTTTTTCTCGTTTCGGGATCTAACAAACTGAAAGTACTTCAGGAGATCCTCAACAATCCCCATACCGGAACCTATCCAGCAGCCCACGTGCAGCCGTTAGGAAAGCTGTTGTGGTTTATTGATGAGGGGTTGGCGTGAGCGGGACAAAGCCATTGGAGCGACTGGTCCTATTCACCCGGTATCCAGAGCCAGGGAGAGCCAAAACCCGCCTGATTCCCGCCCTGGGTCCCAACGGAGCTTCCGATCTTCAAAAGCACATGACCGAGCATGTTCTCGATCGGGTTCGTAACCTTGTCGAATCCCGCCCGGTAGATATGGAAGTGCGCTATGAGGGCGGCAAACAAGAGCTGATGGAGAAGTGGCTTGGCACGAGCATCTCACATCGATCCCAAGGTAGTGGTGATCTGGGCGCACGTATGAAGCGAGCCTTTTCGGAAGCTTTTCAAGAGGGATTGAATCGAGTGGTAATCATAGGCTCGGATTGTCCAGGTATCACAAAGGTAACTGCACGGACCGCCTTTGAATTGTTAGGTCAATTTGATGTAGTTGTGGGTCCTGCCAATGACGGCGGTTACTACTTGATCGGGCTTTGTCGGGAAACAGAAAAGTTGTTCCGTGATATTCCCTGGGGAACGTCTGAGGTCAGAGCCAGAACTGTTGAGATTGCAAACCAACTAGGACTGCGGGTGGTGCATCTCGAACCGTTGGACGATGTTGACCGTGCAGAGGATCTTGAAGTTTGGGAGCGAGAAGCCGCACGCACCGAAGACCTTCTTCCGACGAGTATCTCTATAATTATTCCTACCCTTAATGAGGCGGAGAATCTTAGTAAGACTCTCGCAAGCGCAAGAAGTCAGGTTGAGGTGGAAATCATTGTTGTGGATGGGGGTAGCAGCGATGACACCGTAGAGCTGGCAATGCGCTCCGAGGTGCGACTGCTAACCACAACTGGTGGTCGTGCCAGGCAGATAAATGCGGGAGCACTGGCCGCGAGCGGCGAGGTGCTCCTTTTCCTCCATGGGGACACCCGATTGCCCCCTGGATTCGACCAGTGTGTCCAGGATCTCTTGGCGAAACCAGGCATCGTTGCTGGAGCTTTCGCGTTGGGTATAGATGGTACGGAGATTGGTCTGAGGATCATCGAAAAGCTAGCTAATTTTCGCTCTCGCTTTTTTCAGCTGCCCTACGGCGATCAGGCCATCTTCCTACGTCCGAATCACCTTCGAGTTATTGGTGGGTTTCCTGACATGCCGATCATGGAAGACTTCGTCTTGATGCAGCGGTTGAAAAAAAAGGGTCGGGTTGCCATTGCACCTGTCGCTGTTCAGACTTCAGCTCGACGTTGGTTAAAGCTCGGAATTTTGAAAACCACCCTTATCAATCAGGCTGTATTACTGGCATATTTCTTGGGAAGTGATCAGCAAAGACTGGCACGCTGGTACAGAAAAGCCACATTGAGGGATTTGAGATTGTAGATTGCAGATTTGGGGATTGGGGAATTGAGGGATCCAGCGCTTCAATAGCTTGCATTGTGGCTAGGGATGGGATATTGTCAAATGTTTGAGAGAAGATTCACAATAAGCATAGAATAGAAGGATTTTCTGCTGGGACCAGAGGATGCAACATGGAGGACAAGTTGAAGGAGTTTACCCGGGAAGAACTTGCCAATTACAACGGTAAAGAGGGACAGCCTGTGTACATTGCCCACGATGGTAAAGTATATGATGTCTCCGAAAGCAAGTTGTGGAAAACAGGCGCCCACATGATGCGACATGAGTCGGGAGAGGATCTGACAGCAGATATTGGGGGAGCACCGCATGATACCGAGGTTCTGGAAAGATTCCCCCAGGTCGGCATACTGAAGCCCGAAAAGGATCCCATGGATGAACACGTTCCCGACTTGCTCTTGGCGGTGTTTCGTATAATCCCCATGTTGCGTCGGCATCCCCACCCCATGACTGTCCACTTCCCCATTGCCTTTATGATGCTCTTTCCGGTTTTAAACATTCTTTACCTGGTAACCGGGAATGGAAGTTTTGAGATCTCCTCATTTCATGTGCTCGTTGCTGGTCTTGTGTTCACACCTGTAGCACTGATAACTGGGCCATACAACTGGTGGATCAATTACGCTGGCAAGTGGTCACAGATAATCGCAGTTAAAATATTCGGTTCTCTTATCCTGATCACTCTGATTTTGGTCATTTTCATGTGGAAGATATTGGTACCTGATATTATGTTGCAGCCGAGTGGGGCCAGGATTATCTACATTATACTCAGCCTCGCACTAGTGCCGATAGTATCAGTACTCGGCTGGTTTGGTGCCAAGATGACCTTCCCGCACTGAGATTGATTTTCTCAGTAAATCGAAGAGAGGAATCAAGATAAAACCCATATGAGTGTACAATTGTCAGCCAAATCCCAGCAATTGAGGCTCTATCTGGCTTTATCCAGAACGCCACATTTGCTGATTGACCTGGCCACCCCAATGGCAGCGGCCTTACTGTGTCTGGGCACGTTTCCACCCCTTTCCACTATCCTACTAGGCATGATTACAGTCTTTGCAGGATACACCTGCATCTATGCCTTAAATGATGTGACAGACTATGAGCTAGATCGGCAAAGGATGGGAGAGCTTCTCAAAGAGCCAGCCTGCTTTGATCTAGACTGCATTTTTGTCCGCCATCCCCTTGCTCAGGGACTCATACCCTTTGCCAGTGGTGTGATATGGACCTTTTTTTGGGGACTGATCGCCCTTGTAGGGGCTGCGCTACTGAATCCTGTATGTGCGATTATTTTCGTCATAGGTGCCATTCTGGAGGTAGTTTACTGCAGACTTTACAAGGTGAGTCAGTGGAAGATATTCATTGCCGCAACGGTAAAAAATCTTGGAGCACTGGCTGCCATCTTTGCGGTAAACCCAAAACCACAGCCTCAATTGGTAGTCGTTGTTTTCATCTGGATAGCGCTCTGGGAGGTAGGGGGGCAAAATATTCCCAACGATCTCGTGGACATGCAGGAAGACGGAAGGCTTGGAGCAAAAACTATCCCTGTGGTCTACGGGCCGAGCTTTTCAGTGACAATAATTTTTGCAGTTCTCATCGCCAGTTCTGTCCTCGGTCTCGGCCTGATCTTTCTTTCTCCCCTCAAAATGAAGGGAGTATATGTCGCAGGTGCAATTCTTTCCGGACTGTTCTTCCTCTTGATTCCGCTTCGAAGATTTCTGTCAGATGATGACACCAGCAAAGCGATCAACCTTTTCAACCAAGCTAGCCTCTATCCCCTGGGGATACTTACCACCACGGTTTTCTGTATACTGCTGCAGTATATCTAGTCTTAGGCATTTAGGTCATTTCAAATTTCGCATTTGTCATTTTGCATTTTGACGGCTGATCACATGATTCTCAACTCAATGCCAAGATCAAAAAAATCGCCACATGAGAGATGAAAAATGAGCAATGCGAAATGGAATGGTGCCTAGCCCGGATAATTCACGAGTTGGCTGCTCCGACCGCAGATATGGGCGTCATTCCGGGCGTCCTCGGGTCCAGCACTCTGCGACGTACTATTCAAGTACGCCTCGGATACGAGACCCTGCGGTTGCCCGGTGGCAAGCCCATCTTTACGGTCTCGCGACACCAAGTCGTGAATTATCCGGGCTAATTAACACTGCCCTGCCTTCAGGGAATTGTGCTCGGCATTCCACGCTTTGGTGTAATAAGTATAATAACAACAGCGACCATACAGCATGGAGTCGCTGCTTCTTGTTCCGATGACTACTTATTCTCTCTCTACCGTATTGAGACGCACAGGAGTTGGGCATGAATCTCGAAAGTTTTTTGGGA
>CBFDBW010000174.1:0-6281 GCA_965603145.1 uncultured Syntrophobacterales bacterium | reverse complement strand
ACAGCCCCCTCGTTCGCCATGGTGACGAAATAATAATAGCCGTAAAATGTATAGGACTGTCGCTTCATTGTTACCCTTAGACTCAATCTCAAATGAGTCTGCCAAGTTAGACTATACCGTAGGAAAAGTCAAGTTACTTTTCTCAGTCCATGGTCCTTGACAATTTGCGCATAATTATGCGAAGTTAGCATATCTATCCTTGTCTTTTTGTCCACCAACCGGCTCGGTTGTGAGACAGCCTTTTTGCTTCAGGTCACCACTGCTCTAGAGGAGATTGAGAATGAGCGATAAGATCATCAAAAAGGTAATAGCAAAGGTTGAGAAGATGTCCACATCAGGTGAAGAGTTCAAAGACAAAGAGTTACAAGAGTTTGCTATTACCATTGAAAATCTTCTAAAAGAACGGAACCGCAAAGAGCAGGTTCTCGCCCTCGCCGCGGCCAATTTAGCCCTGGACGAGTACAAGAAAGGATTGCAGAAGCGCACTGAATACGCCAAGATGGGTGGGCTCAAAGAGAGGGAAGCAACCTTACTGGAGACCTTGGACCAGATCGATAAAGAATTGGAAATGGCCGTAACCATGAAAATCCATGAACATACCTACCAAAAGAATATCGCTGATGAGCTCACAGCGGCCATTTTAGAACATCTTGAACCCACTCTGGGCCGAGGTAAATGGCATGCCCGGGAGCAGGAAGCCATAATGGAAATCGTCTCCAAGGCGATGGAAGGTTATCTGGTAGTCAAGACTTCCCGCCCGAATGTTTCATGAATTGCCTGCTGCGACCGCTTCAGAATCTCAGATTTCAGATTTTAGATTTAAGATTGAAGGGTTTCTCTTCCAAACTAATTATCTGAGTAAAACAAGAATGCAACTTTAACTACCACCGTCTACTTTGTCTTACTCGGTCTTCTGCAATCTCCAATCCGCAATCCGCAATCTCCAATCAAAAGCCGTCCTTCCGGGCGTCCTCGGGTGTTCCTTCGACTACGCTCAGGACAAGCTCACCCTGCGACGTACCGTTCAAGTACGCCTCGAATCCAATCCCGCGGTACCGCGGGATTGCCCGGTGGCACGCTCCTCTCCACGGTCTCGCAACGGCAATTCATGAAACATTCGGGCGGGATAGAACGTATGTCCTAGGGTCCCATAGCACAACCACTCACCGGAGTTTACCAAAGAAATCTCCCACCGCTTTGGTTCCGTTGGTATTCAATAATCTGAGGGCCTGGCTTCCCACCACAGCTATTTCTACTTTACCTCGAAGAAATTGCACATCTTCTTTGGAACTAACCCCAAAGCCCAAAGCCAGCGGCAGTTGGGTTGCCCCCCTACATCGGTCAAGGAATTCATCCAGTTCAGAAGAAAAATCGGTCTTGGCCCCAGTTACCCCCTTACGGGCAACACAGTAGAAGAACCCGCGGCCAAAACGCGCCAGGTAGCTGATCCTTTCGGACGAGGATGTGGGTGCAAGAATGAAAATAGGATCGATGTTATTGGCTGTTGCAGCGGCCATGAAGGACTCGCCCTCCTCCGGCGGTATGTCGGGAACGATAGCACCACAAATGCCTGCCTCTCGCGTCTCGGCAAAGAAACGTTCCTCTCCTCTTTTGAAAACAACATTGTAGTAAGTCATGAAAAGAAAGGGGATATCAAATGCGTCCGTGATCTTACGGGCTAATCTGAAGCAGTCATCTACCCTGACCCCGCCTGCGAGGGCAGCCTGACTTGCTTGTAGAATCACCGGGCCGTCCGCAATGGGCTCAGAAAAAGGAATCTGTAACTCCATCAAGTCCACGCCCGCCTCAACAATTGTCCGCACCAGCTCAAAAGTCTCCTCAATGCTAGGATAACCCATCACTACATGGGCCATGAGCAGGATGTCCTTTTCCTTCTGCTTGTTACGAATATAGTCTTCAAGCACGGTATTCCTCCGCCTTCGTGGTAATAAATGACTTCCAGGCTGTATCTCCCAGAGCGTCAGCAATGGTGAAAATATCTTTGTCTCCGCGCCCTGACAAATTGATTATCACCACACCATCACCGTTCATCTCTGGTGCCTCGCGAAATGCTCCGGCCAGAGCGTGAGCTGATTCCAAGGCAGGAATAATGCCCTCTTTTCTCATAACCAGCCGGGTCGCCTCCAGCACCTCTTCGTCGGTTGCCGCCTCAAACCGGACCCTACCCTCTTCATGGTAAGCGGAGAGAATGGGTGATACCCCGATGTAATCGAGTCCGGCCGCCACACTGTGCGTCTCCAGCATCTGGCCGTCATCGTCCTGCAAAAAGTAGGTCTTATAGCCTTGGGCCACGCCAACGCTACCATGCTCTGAAGCCAGCCGGGCTGCGTGTTTGTGGGTCTCCAGACCTTCGCCCCCAGCCTCAACACCTACCAACTCCACTTCTGCATCATCAAAAAAACCGCTGAATACCCCCAGAGCATTGGATCCTCCACCAACACAGGCGTAAACCCGAGTGGGTGCGCGGCCGCTTTGTCGGAGTATCTGCTCTCTCACTTCCGTACCAATGATAGACTGAAAATAGGATACCATCTCCGGGTAAGGGTGAGGTCCGCAGGCAGTGCCCAGCACATAGTGTGTCGTGTCCATATTCGTGGACCAATCGCGCAGAGCTTCATTTATGGCATCTTTCAATATTCGGGCTCCATCTCTGACTGGAACCACTGTGGCACCCAATTGCTCCATCCAAAAGACGTTGGGCCGCTGCCGTGCCACGTCCACCTCTCCCATGTAGATGGTACATGAGTAACCGAACTTGGCAGCCATCGTTGCAGTGGCGACTCCGTGTTGCCCCGCCCCCGTTTCGGCGATAACTCGGGCCTTTCCCATCCTTTGCACCAGTAAACCTTGCCCCATAACATTATTGAGCTTGTGAGCACCGGTGTGATTAAGGTCTTCACGTTTTAGATAGATTTGGGGTCCGCCAAAATGGCGGCTCAAATTTTCTGCGTGCGTCAGAGGTGTAGGTCGGCACGAATAGGTGGACATCAGGCCTTGATAGGTTGACCAGAAAGCTGGATCTTCCTTGGCCTCCTGAAAACCGAGCTGCAATTGTTCGAGGGTGGTGCTAAGAATCTCTGGAATAAATGCACCGCCAAACGTTCCATAGTAGCCAGTCTTATCCATAATCACTCCTTGAGCCCGGTTGTTTCATGAATTGCTGTCGCGAGACCGTGAAGATGGGCGTGCCACCGGGCAATCGCAGGGTGCCGGATCCGAGGCGTACCTGAATGGTACGTCGCAGGTTTCGGCACCCGAGGACCCCCGGAAGGACGGCCATTTACGCGGTCGCAGCAGGTTATTCATGAAACAACCGGGCTAAATGCCTCGCTGCCTGAATGGCTTCTCTCATAAACTGTGCCATTTTCTCGTGATCCTTGGCTCCCGGACTTTGCTCCAGACCGCTGCTGGCATCAACAGCGTAAGGCTTGACCATGCTGATGGCAGCAGCCACATTTTCGGGATTTAGACCCCCTGCAAGAATTATCCTTCCGTATCTTCTCGCCTCTACAGCCAAATTCCAATCAAAGGTAATACCTGTGCCGCCGAGCTTGTTGGGTACGTAAGTGTCAAGTAACAGGGCGTCAACAACATTGACATATTTCGACAGATTGTCGAGGTCATCCCGGCTTTGCAACCGCACCGCCTTTATCACCCGGCGATCGAAGCTGCTGCAATAGGTAACAGACTCATCACCATGAAACTGCAGGATGTCCAGCCCGCAGGCAGCGGCTGTAGACAGCACCTTTTCTGGGTCTTCATTGACAAAAACCCCCACTGTCTGAACCAGGGGTGGTAGGACCTTGATGATTTCCCGTGCTCTTTCGACCGAGATTCGCCTGGGACTGGGGGCGAAAACAAAGCCCAGGGCATCAGCGCCAAATTTGGCTGCAGCCAGTCCGTCTTCTTCGTTGGTAATACCACAGATTTTAATGCGCACGCTCACAGAGGTTACTGCATCTTTCTCATTTTAGAAAATGTGAGACCTGAGATGTGAGATGTTCAGTTCCAACACCCTTCCCCAAAAATATCGAACCTCACATATCGCCCATCACAAATCGGAAATTCCAAATCCGTCAGCTCCTCCCCATTAGTTCACGCAGCTTTTGACCTGGATCTTCTGCTCGCATGAGACTTGTTCCCACCAATACCGCATCAACGGCCGCCGACGCCAGAGACTGCAAATCGCTCTGTTCCTGAATACCGCTTTCACTTACAACCAACCGATCTGACGGAATGCTGGGACGTAACTTGAAGGTAGTATCGAGGCTCACCTGAAAGGTCCGCAGGTTGCGGTTGTTGATGCCGATGATGCGGGCATCCGTTGTCAGCACCCGCTCCATTTCCTCCTGATTATGAACCTCAACTAAACAGGCCATACTCAGATCACGAGCCATGGCCAATAGCTCCAACAGAGAGCTTTGCTCCAGGATGGCTGCAATGAGCAGCATTGCGTCGGCGCCCGCGGCACGTGCAGCGACAACCTGTATGGGATCTATGATAAAGTCTTTACAGAGAATCGGCAAAGAGACCGCCGTCTTCACCTCCGTCAGATATCCTAGTTTGCCCTGAAAAAAATCCTCTTCGGTAATCACCGAGATGGCTGCAGCCCCTGCCCTTTCATAACTTGCCGCGATCTCTGCCACCTCAAGATTCGCCCGGATCTCCCCAGCTGAAGGCGATGCCTTCTTGATCTCGGCTATGACAGCCGGTCTACCCCCGTGCTCTAGTGCAGCAGTGAAGTCGCGTGGTTTTGAAGCCAAAGTAGCAGCTTTCTCCAGCTCGGCCTGGATCGACTTTCTCTTAAGCTCGATCAATCGCTCCTTCTTGCGTGCAACAATATCGTCAAGAATCATGATAAACCAACTCGTCTGGTGATCTGATGGATCCAACCACAAAGTGCACATAGGCCACAAAGAAAGATAAATGCTAGACCTTTATCAGCCCAAACTGTTTAACCATTAATGCCTTCGTGATCTTTGTGTCCTTCGTGGTAAGGTTCCCTCGGTGGCTAATTCACTGCATGAACTGTCAAGTTGATGACTACCTCCATTATTGTCGGTTGGTGACCTCTCTTAGTGCGTCCAGCTTTTTCATGGCCTCTCCGGAGTCTATGGCCTCAGCCGCCTGTTTTATACCCTCGCGAAAATCGCCAGCCATCCCTGCCGCAACCAGTGCCGCAGCAGCATTGAGTAGCACAATGTCTCTCCGGGCACCCGGTTCACCTTGCAGCACATCTAGCACTATCTGCCCGTTTGTATCTACATCCCCGCCTTTGATCTCACTGAGGGATGCGCGCGGTAGACCGAAATCTTCTGGTTCAATGGTGTAAGTGGACACCTCCCCATCTTTCAGCTCACTCACAAAGGTGCGACCAGTGATACTGACCTCATCGAGGCTGTCCTCACCGTGGACCACAAAGGCACTCCTGGAACCTAACCTGTTCAATACCTCGGCAAGAACCGGAGTAAGCTTTTTGTCATAAACGCCCAGCACCTGGACGTTGGCTCCCGCCGGGTTGGTCAGGGGACCCAATATGTTAAAGATGCTGCGGATGCCTATCTCTTGCCGGGGTCCAATGGCATACTTCATGGCCCCATGCAAGGCGGGTGCAAAGAGGAAACCGATTCCCACCTGACTGAGGCACTCTTCTACCACCTCCGGAGGCACAGTCAGGTTTACCCCCAACTTCTCGATGACATCCGCGCTGCCGCAGAGACTTGAAACCGAGCGATTTCCATGCTTGGCGACCCGCAGACCGCATCCTGCCACCACGAAGGCGGTAGTGGTGGACACATTAAAGGTGTTGGTGCCATCACCACCCGTGCCGCAAGTATCTACGACGGTCTCCAGATCGAGATTGATATCGTCCCGGTCCATACTCACCGCAGAACTATCGAAACCGATCTTGGTGGCTTTTCGTCGCATGACTCGGGCGGCTCCAGTGATCTCTTCAATGGTTTCACCTTTTAACCTGAGTGCGGTGATGAAGGCTCCGATCTGGGCTGGCGTCGCCTGGCCGCTCATGATTACGTCCATTGCACCTTCCATCTCCTCTTCGCTCAGATCCATGCCATCGACTACTTTCTGGATGGCTGTCTTCAGCATGGTCTCCTCCTTTTGCAAGGTTAGTAACATCGATATAAACCACAAAGATCACAAAGAACATTCACCTATTTTGCCCAATCGCTTTTTGTTCTTCGAGCCCTTCGTAGTTTTTAACCACCCCATTCATACAAAACGCATCTCAAAGATTGAGG
>CBFDBW010000173.1:0-6294 GCA_965603145.1 uncultured Syntrophobacterales bacterium | reverse complement strand
CCCAACAGGGCATGCGTCAGAACGACCTTCTGGAAGAGGCCATCCAAGACCTTTTGGACAAATACGAGAAAGACTCCCAAGTAGCAGATTTGAGTCCAGTCGCAAAACCAGAAAAGCGTGAGCATCCCAGAAGTGAAGTCTCATGGCCTGTGAGTATGATTACTCCTCAAGGCTTATTTGAAGGAGAAATCAAAAACATCAGCAGGGGTGGTGCGCTCATCCAATGTACAGACCTGCCCAAAACAAACGATTCTCTTGAATTAAGCATCGAGATACATGACCACCTCCTGAACATATCGGCTAGTGTGGAAAAAGTTAGGTTGAACATTGATGAGTGTGACAAAGCCTTTCCTTCATATGATTTGGCTGTCCGCTTTCTGGGGATTGATGTTGACCAACGCAAGCATTTTTACAATGCGATTGAACAAAAAGCCCGAACAGTTGGTATTTATAAGGCATAGAGTATCGTTCAAAGAACACGGTGAAGCTTCGGTTCCGCTTTTCCTTAGCTTTGCATTTAGTCTAGAGATGAGCAGTGATTTAAACATGTTTGAGCAGCAGGAAAGACGGCAGTACCTCAGGGCTAAAGTCAAGCTGCCCGTTGTAATGATGACTGGTAACGGCCTCGTAGATGGCGAAATTCAAGACCTCAGTCTGGGAGGCGCATTCATCCATTGTTTGGAGATGCCCAACCCTACGGACAACTTCAGCATGGTTATAACTGCCGAAGGGCGATTAATATCAGTCACAGCTGCGGTTGTCTGGACAGGTACCCAGAGATTTAGTAACAAAAACGTCTTGGGGGGCATAGGTGTACGGTTTAAACAAATATTCACAGTTGACCGACGGTTTCTCAAGGATGTGATCGCTAACCACTACAAGAACAAAATTAGTCGCATGGTCTTCAAAAAAGAAAAAAGTTCACAATAAGGAAAAGTGCATTTACTCACCCTTGATTCTTTTACTTAAATATATCTCAGCATCTCATACTAATTCAATACCCAGCCAATGCAGTCTTCATGATGTAATATTATTTTCCTGCTGGCTCGCTTAAATTTTATATTTCGTACTTTAATTCGCTAGAAGCAAGTCATTGATTTGAACTAGTTCCATTTCCTAGACTTCCAAACCACGATCTTGCAGGAAATCCAGGTCGTTTTCGTTTGCCAATCGGAAATCGAATGTTTCCATTCCCACTATCCATTCGGCAGTCGTGTGAGTTTCTCAGCGAGATAGCTACTGGCTTGAACCTTTTGCCGTAACTGGATAACTATACACTTTAAAGGTGTGATTCGAAAGGTTTTGTTCCCATCATATTATAGAGGAAGGCATACAGCATAGGGCAGGTCATTTCTCATTTGTCATGTGGCTACGCCGTCATATGCCTTCGGCGTCAGTACGCTTCGCTGTCATTTGTTGTAATAGGTGGAGGGAAATACGGCTGGCAGCAGGCAGTATCGTTATTAGTTATTCGGAAGATCTGTCGCTATGAACTACCTTGACGACTTGAGCGATTTCTACGATTTCAACGGTTTCAACAATTTGACAATTTGACAAATCGACGAATTTCCTCATCGACAAATGATTGCTGACTATTGACTACTGGATTCTTTCTTGTTGCGATTGGCTGGCTATTTTTTTTGGTTGTGATTCATGCGGCTCAGCTTCTTCCGGTATTGCCTGGCTACCGTCTGGCTGAGAAACTGGCGGTCACCAGAAGTCATGTCTGTAAATTGGACACCTACACCGTGACTTGAATCACCCTCACTGGGTTGGAGAATCATTGACCAGATCACTTTTCCAGCAACGCTCATGGTCTGGCGGTTGGGAGGCTTGATGATGATGAAGAAGCTTCCTTCCAATGGCGGAGTTTCTTTACAGGAGATGAAGGCACCTGAGGTACTGACATTGCGGATCTCTCCTTCGATCTTGTCCTGGGTGGTCAGCATGGTGACAGGCCATCGAATCTCGATCCTAGGCTCAGCTCGATTTTCCATTCCAGTGTTCATATGCACATCCTGCAGAGAACGGCGTTACTGTGGCGCACGGTTTTGCACTTCAATACCATTTTGAGAGAGGAAACTTCTCAGCATTCCTTCAGGCTAACATCTGGAGGTGGTCTGAGGTCACACTGTCAAGAAACAGGTGGTCGTAAGTGAAGTTTTTTGTGAACTCGACACCTATTCCACAAGAACGGATGTCATCGCAGTTTGCAATGTTTGACCATGCCAATTCTGCGGTGATCAATAACAGCTTTTTGCGAAGTGGATCCCTGAAAACGAGACGGAGAGGGTTATGCTGTTCTGGTTCAGTAAAACAATGAATAAATGCACCGGTCGGGCTGATGTTTTTTACCTCCCCCCCTATGCATCCCTCTGCGGTTATGACCATAGCAGGCCAATCCACGGCGGTTCTGGGGTGTGAGCGCCTGTCGTTTAAATTCATCATGTGTGCTTGTCCTGCGATGTTCCCCTTCAACCCTCTTCAATGAGTGGGCCTTGTGCCGTAAGAAAGACGAACTAGCTTCCATCCGGAAACTCCTCCATGTCATTCTGAGCCCTTCGACCCGCTCCCCGCTACTAAGCGCGGGACAGGCAGGATAGACTCCGCGAAGAATCTCTGCGGATCCAGTAAATATGAGATTCTTCGTCGTCCGCCGTCGGCGGGACTCCTCAGAATGACACCCATAAAGGCGGTTTCCGGATGGGCACGAACTAATGAAAAGAGATGCGGTCCTCGTCGGTGGGGAAATAAATGCAGGAAATATGCCAGAGTGC
Source organism: uncultured Syntrophobacterales bacterium (assembly GCA_965603145.1). Lineage (GTDB taxonomy): Bacteria > Desulfobacterota > Syntrophobacteria > BM002 > BM002 > BM002. The sequence continues at coordinate 3,517 of CBFDBW010000173.1, read as the reverse complement.
TTGAAATAACGCCCTAAACGGGCGGTATGCTGAATGTATTGTCGGAAAACAAACAGCGAAGCCAGTAGCTCCGCTGTTTGTTTCTGAACGAATAGCTTGGGCTGATCCAGGCTAATGAGCCATCTGAAATGTTTCATCAAGATCCACTTCCTGGATTTTTTGAACACTGCCGTCGCCTCTGACCAGCTTTCGAAGGTATCTCCCCTCTTCCTCAGGGATTCCTGTGAAGCGAACTCCCATACCTCGCGGGGTTAGGTCGTCATCAGGACCGTGGATGTTTGTCCAGACCACCTCAGCAGCCACATCCTCAATGGCGTGGTCGGGAGACTTAATAGTCAATTTACAGGTCTCACTCAATCGCAACGGCTTGCGGCAGCGGATAAATGCACCATTATCGTTGATATTCATAATGACACCATCCGCAGATCCCTCGCCGTTGTCCATTGTAACAGACCATTTCACCTGTGCCCTGCTGGTTGAGTTTGTTTCTGGTACCATTTTTATCTCCTCCCCTATAAGTCTGTAGTCGTCCTTTTTGACTAGTTGCCCTACGTTCTGTCTAATTTCTTTCTGCTTTGTTTTTTAAGCTTGAGCAGGATTGGTGCCAAAGTGGCGGAAAGCTAAATAAATGCGTTTTTTCAGGATGTTATACGTTTAGAATAATTCGTGGTTTTCTTGTTCAATTGGCAAATTTGGTCTAAAAACGTCAAATTTGGTCAAAAAGTCCCCTTCCTCATTTGGTCTCCTCGACCTTTACGAAAATTCCATGCCGCTCAGAACCTCCACGTTTGTCCCCGGCAACAATTTCGGTTTTCCTTTCAGACGATAATCGCTCGATGTCCCCTATCTCGATCCATTCCCCCAATCTGCCCATAACACGGGTGGCAGCCGTTTGAAACTGTATTTTGCCTTCTTGTTTCATGGTTTCCCGGTGTGGGCTGATTTCCAGAATGACTTTGTCCTCAACAAGGAGTGGTAGTATGTAGAATCCGGAGGTCACGTCACGATAGTAGGTGCTGCCAATTACTCGTACCCTACCACTGTGTCGGACAATGGTGCGTTCCGGAACGGGCACTGAGCTGCCGGTTCTGATAAAAGCTTGGCTGCCCTCGATCACCCGTACCTGCTGGATATCACTGCCCGCCTCGTACCTTTCCGCGCTCTGGCCGCGACCTCTTAGGGTGTCCTTGCCACGGTTGTACTCAACAGCTCCGGTTCCAGCGGAGCCTTTGTCACGGACAGTGACGCTGACGTTGTCTCCGATTGTTACCTTTCCTGAAGCGGCCATTTCTCCTTCCAGTTGCTTCCGGGTGATATTCTGCCTCACCGTGATCATTAATTGTCGAGGCCTGGTGTCGATCCGTGCCAGGATCTTTTTAATCTGTCTGAGGCTGGAGGGATTGGTCCGTACAATGAGCTGGTCACGCATGCCGCTGATCGTTCCTTCACTGCCGACGAAGGGGCGAAGAACCGGTATTACCTCCTCAGCGGTACGGGACTGCAGCGTTATCACCTCAACGGTTGTGGCGTCCGCATATGCTTGAGCGGCAACCAGCAAAGCAACAACGCACACGGCTAAAAGACATTGTTTCATAGGAACCTCTCCGGTCTCACGTGCAATGGGGATGTGGTGCGGTAAAGTGCAAAAAGCGAACCATTGAATTGACAGGCATACTTTCAAACTGATATCTGATCGCATAGCACGAACATCCAGACGAGAAAGGAATCACCATGAAGGACCTCTTTCCCGGAACCTGCGTTGCTCCCACGGGTGAGTTTGTGTACTGCATCCACAAGCCGCACTTCACCGGATTTAACCTGCGGGAAACTGATTACCTTATAAATCTGGGAAATACATCAGACCAGGAACCGATCAACAACGCCGATAACTTCCCTGAAGACAATATGGACGTTGCCGCCGGAGAATGGATTTTCGAGATCCCCAACAGTTTTCCTTTTATGGGAGCAACCTTCATTCTCAAGTCAAAGGCCGACCAAACCGCAGGCGGCAATAATCCCTTCAACCACCATACACTGACCGGGTCGCTTGGGGAGGGTCAGGATTCGGATCTCGAGACTCAGTCGCGAGGAGCCCTGTTGGCGCTGGCCTCAACCTCTGACGATCCCGCGCTCCTCGCAAAGCTCGCCGAAAAGTCATGTCGATTCGCTTATGATAATGAGAGCGGCGCAGTTTCCGGCATGATCTATGGAAAAACGGATGGAGGAGAATTACGTCCGCTCATCTTGGACAACCACCTGTTTCAGCTGGTTTCTAACAACCAATTTCTTCCGGATGAATACAAGCAGTGCATGGTTTTGCTGCCAGGGGCTCAAGGAACAAATCCAATTGTTGGCGAATACACCCAAGGCGACACGCACATCTGGGAATATATGCGAGAAAATAGCTACATTCCCTGGGGGCATTACGCGGCCAACATGGCCCACGACGCTGTTCGCTACAGGATCCAATCCCTCTCAGGAGTTGATATGGTTGGCCTGCGCCACCTCTACTACCAGAGGATCTATGTGCAGCTCGCAGCTGAGCTGGGCGTACCACAGGGGGTTGAGAGGCGACCCATGACAGTAGAGGAACTGGAGGTCTTGCGGCTGTCTGTCCTCGGTGAAATAGAAAGTCGCAACAAATCCGGCAATGATTTGCCCTTCAACGCCACGCTGTGGGGCCAGAACTTCGGTTTCGACCTCTCGTGCTCCGGCTACCGACTTGCTGCCTCCCATCAGCAGATACACCAGCAGTTCGCCCTCGTTTCTTCCCGAGTGCTTGCATATGCATCCGGTAATAACGAAACAAGCCTTTGCACCATGCCCGCCTACACCCAAACCGATCTGGTGATGCAATTCGCCGGGGAGTATCGAGAGAAGACCGGCAGAGGTTTTTTTGACACATACCTCGAGGCCCTCGCAAACAATCAGAGGGTGGACGGCAGGGTGGACAAGGAAAGCGCCCTTTTCTTTTACCAGGACGAGAACATAATTGCTTTTGTCCCCAAGGCCCAGCGTTCCCAGGGGGAAGTTCAGATAATGACAAAGGTGAGGTGCGGGAATATTCTGGAGGCCGACGCTGAAATCCGAGATTCCCTGGACCGTGCTTTTCTGCTTACCATGAAAGTGTTGGAAAACCTGGGCGTGAAGATGTTCGTCGCTTTAGAAATACCCAAGAGGTTAGATAACCCGGACACCGATCAGCGTCTGCTCTACTGTTTTTTGCCCCGGCACCCGCAGTCCCCCGGGGGATTCAGCGAGTTTCAGCAACGGTGGATAAGCAACCAGTACCCGGAAGACTTCGCCAGGGCTTGTCGAGATGAGCTGAATAGCATCTTGGAAGATGAGACTTGAGAAGAGCGCCCTACCCTCTAGCCGCTGTATTTCATAATCATGATCAGCTTGCTACCCAAGTTATCTAACGGGACTTGTCTTAATAGAAATTGTGGTGTAAGAAACGCCATTCCTGAATTCTTCAGGGGGTAGACAGGATAGCAGATGATAGCTTTTCTGGATT
>CBFDBW010000172.1:0-6295 GCA_965603145.1 uncultured Syntrophobacterales bacterium | reverse complement strand
GGTTGATGCAGCGTCTGTCCGCCTTGCCCAGGTGACGTATGAGCAGGCTAGAAGGCTAGGATTGGTTGAAGAGGATACTGATTGAACCGATAGACCCCACTTTTTCCAAGGTGCTCTGGAGTAATGGAGCACTGGAAATATCAAATTCCAATCTCAAATGACCAAAACAGGTTTGGAATTTTGAATACGGTTATGCACTTGACTCCGCGAAAATCTCCTCTTCCCTTGGAAACTATGTCACAATTCACCGAACCCGTCATTCCGGACGAGTCCGCCTCTGGCGGGCGAGATCCGGAATCCAGTTAGAGTTCAAAATAATCAAATTCTTTCTGGATCCCGGCTCGTGTCCCGCTTTGCGGGACTTGGCCGGGATGACTAACTGCGAGAGAGTCTCTCGAGGGTAGGGGGGACATGTAGTTACCGTGCGGAGCTAAATACATATGCGTAGTTCCATTAGTCAATGAAAAGACAGGTTTGGAATTTTGAATTTTGGAATTTGTTATTTGGAACTTTTGGTCACCTTACTACTCCACCACTCCCAAATCCCCATTCGCCAAATCTCTTGACATATCTTACCCTCCGTGCTACCAATAAGAACTGACTGAGCGCTCGTTCGGCAAGGCACGGTGCCTGGAATATAGCGTATCAAGACGAGATTAGGAAGTTATCCGTTAATCGTTATCCGGGTCTTCTACTGGAACCGTTTGTCTGGGTTAACCCTAATGTTGCAAACTTACTCCGTGGAAAAACGCGTCAGAGTGTGCCAGATGTGGCCGCGCGCTGGCTCGGACAGGATATCACGTACGGTAAAGTACGTGATATCCTGTTCCGAGCACGGTCTTAGATGGCGCGCTATCACGCGAGCGCAGCGGTTTTTACCTGTGTGGGTTTGCAACATAGGGTTAACATCATAAGGTACTAGAAACGATTCTTGCGTATAACTAATAACGTATAACTACTAACGTTCATTAGCTTAGGGCATAGGGCGCTGGAAGGAAGACACACAGGACCACCATTATGGAAAAAGATCTCTCCCTGTTAAAGGATGTTCCCACCCAGGTCAAGGACCAGGAACTGGTGAAGAAGAGACGGCGGCAGATAGTGGACGCCGCAGTTGAGTTGTTCATCAGGAAGGGCTTTCACAAAACCACCACTCGCGAGATAGCTCAAAAGGCCGGGTTATCTATCGGTTCGGTCTACGAGTACGTCTCTACCAAAGAGGACGTTTTGTATCTGGTCTGCGATGTAATTCATGCTGAGGCGGAGCGACAGATCGGCGAGGCCCTAGCAAGGACCGCTGGGGGCCGCGAGACGCTGGCGGAAGTAATCCGGGAATACTTCCTGGTGTGCGACCGCATGAGTGATCACATATTGCTGGTCTACCAGGAAACCCAGTCTCTACCCAACCGTTGGCGCAAAAAGGTTTTGGAAAACGAAGTCAGGTTCACCGGGTTGTTCAAAGGGGTGTTGGAGAGGTTAGTTGTGGCCGGCGAGGTGCCTGCTCTCGAGGAGCGGGCTTTAGACTTGGTGGCTCACAATATCACGGTTTTGGGACATATGTGGACTTTTAGGCGCTGGTTTCTCCGGCGTCACTACAGCATTGAGGAGTATATAACCATCCAAACAGCCTTGATTTGCGGTGAGCTGTTTGGGTCTAAATAGGATTGGAGAGTGTGATGACGGTCAGAGCTGAGGTCTACAAGCCCAGGTGTGCAGTTCGGGTGGTAACGGCCACCTCTCTCTTCGACGGCCATGATGCCGCAATCAACATCATGCGGCGCATTCTCCAGGCCACAGGGGTGGAGGTAATCCATTTGGGGCATAATCGCTCGGTTCACGAGATTGTTGATGCCGCCATAGAGGAGGACGCCCAAGGAATTGCCGTTTCTTCATACCAGGGAGGGCACATCGAGTTTTTCAAATATATGGTGGATCTGCTGAAAAAGAAGGGTGCTCCTCATATCAAGGTTTTTGGCGGCGGTGGCGGAGTGATTCTCTCTGACGAGGCCCAGGAACTGGAAGCGTATGGAGTGGAGAAGGTTTACTCTCCAGAAGATGGCGTCCACTTTGGTTTGCAAGGCATTATCAACGATCTTGTCGAAAGGATTGATTTCCCCACCGTGGAAAGTGGTAGCGATTTTGAACTTGATCAGCTACAGCCAATAAACAAGCCGCTGGTGGCAAAGCTCATCAGCGTCATGGAGTTGGCCAAAGCCGAGGAAAATGGTCATCTGGCCAGGCTCAGGGCCCACATCAGCCAGAGACTCAAAGAGCGCATAATACCGGTGCTGGGAATAACCGGCACAGGCGGGGCGGGAAAATCTTCTCTGACTGACGAGCTGATCCTTCGGTTCTTGCACGATTTCAAGGAAATCAACATTGGTATCCTGAGCACTGACCCATCTCGCCGAAAGACCGGCGGCGCTCTGTTGGGTGATCGTATCAGGATGAATGCCATAGGTGCCGAGAGGGTTTACATGCGCTCCCTCGCCACCCGCAAATCACGCACCGAGCTGTCAGAGGCCATAGGGGATGCCATTGAAGTGCTGAAGGCTGCAGGTTTCGACCTGGTAATCGTAGAGACCGCAGGCATCGGCCAGGGAGACGCCGAAATTATCGAATTGGTGGACCTGTCCACCTATGTGATGACACCCGAGTTCGGTGCCCCGTCCCAGTTGGAAAAGATTGAAATGCTTGATTTTGCCGACCTGATCGTGGTGAATAAGTTTGAGAAGAGGGGCGGCGACGACGCTGTTCGGGAGGTGAGAAAGCAGGTTCAGCGCAACCGTGGTGAATGGGACCGGCCGTCGGAAGATATGCCTGTATTCGGGACCATAGCCTCCAAGTTCAACGATGATGGAGTAACGGCACTGTATCAAGCTATCTTGGATGGGGTTGAGGAAAAAACAGGGGTGCGTTTTGATTCAAACCTTCCACGGCCAGAGAACCACACCTCCACTTCCAAGACCATCATCGTTCCACCCGAGCGCACGAGGTACTTAGCCGAAATTGCAGAGACGGTTCGCGCTTATCATCGTCGCACTGGTGAGCAGGCCGAGATGGTACGGCGTCACTGGCATCTTCAACAGGCGGCTGCAACACTAGAAGAACCCGGACAGCCCCAGGACCCTGCCGACATCCTGGCACGGTTGAAAGAGGAGGCAGCCAAGGCTGAACAGGAGCTGGACGAGGAGACACGCCAACTGCTGAAGGAATGGCCTGAGATGAGAGAGGCCTACAGCGGTGATGAATTCGTCTACAAGGTAAGAGAACGGGAGTTCAAAGTTCCGCTCCATATCGAATCCCTCTCCAGGCAGAAAATCCCACGGGTAGTGTTGCCCCGCTTCAAAGATCCGGGTGAAATATACCGCTGGCTGAGGGAGGAGAATGTACCCGGCCGTTTTCCCTTCACGGCAGGAGTATTTCCCTTCAATCGCACCGACGAGGAACCGACACGGATGTTTGCGGGCGAGGGTGACCCAGCAAGGACCAATCGCCGCTTCAAACTACTCTCCGAGCACCATGAAGCCAAGCGGCTTTCCACTGCCTTTGATTCGGTAACTCTGTATGGCTATGATCCCGACGAGAGGCCGGACATTTACGGCAAAGTGGGTACCTCTGGTGTTAGTGTTTGTAGCTTGGACGATATGAAAGTTTTGTACGACGGCTTCGACCTCTGCGCTCCAAATACCTCGGTGTCGATGACCATCAACGGTCCGGCCCCGATCATCCTGGCGATGTTTTTGAATGGTGCGATTGACCAGCAGGTGGATACATTCAAGGCGGAACAGGGACGCGAGCCCACTGAGGAGGAATACCGGCAGATCAGAGCCCATGTATTCAGTACGGTGCGCGGCACTGTGCAAGCGGACATCCTCAAGGAAGACCAGGGACAAAATACCTGTATCTTTTCCATCGACTTCGCCCTGAAAATGATGGGCGATATCCAGGAGTTTTTTATCCGAAACAAGGTGGCCAATTTTTACTCGGTCTCCATCTCTGGCTATCACATTGCTGAAGCTGGGGCAAATCCCATCAGTCAGCTGGCATTCACCCTGGCGAACGGCTTTACCTATGTGGAATATTATCTGTCGCGCGGGATGGATCTGGATAGCTTCGTTCCTAATCTGTCGTTCTTTTTCTCCAATGGCATGGAGCCAGAGTACTCTGTAATCGGCCGGGTTGCCCGACGCACCTGGGCTCTGGCCATGCGTGATATGTACGGGGGCTCGCTTCGTTCGCAGATGCTTAAGTACCACATCCAGACCTCAGGTCGATCCCTGCACAGCCAGGAGATTCAGCTCAACGATATTCGTACCACCCTGCAAGCTCTGGTTGCCATCTACGATAACTGCAATAGCCTGCACACCAACGCCTACGATGAGGCCATCACTACCCCCACCCCGGAGTCGGTGAGAAGGGCTTTAGCCATTCAGCTCATCGTCAATCGAGAGTGGGGTTTGGCAAAGAATGAAAACGTCAATCAAGGAAGTTTCATTGTCGAAGAGCTGACTCGGTTGGTGGAAGAAGCGGTGCTTATGGAATTTGACCGGATCACTGAACGGGGCGGCGTTTTGGGTGCCATGGAGACTGGCTATCAGCGCAGTAAGATTCAAGAAGAGTCAATGTATTATGAGCGCTTGAAGCATAGTGGAGAGTTAGCCATCATCGGGGTCAATACTTTCCGTCAGCCGGGTGATGAGCCCGAATCGCTGAGTTGTACGGTGGAACTGGCCCGAGCCACAGAAGAGGAGAAGCAGTCGCAACTCAGACGCCTGCAGGAATTTCAGCGGTGGCATGAAAAAGATGTTCCGGCTGCTCTGGAAAGATTGCAGCAAGTGGCCCTGGCTGGGGAAAACATCTTCGCCGAACTGATGAACACGGTAAGATACTGCAGCCTGGGACAAATTACCCAAGCACTCTTCGACGTCGGAGGGCAATACCGCCGCAACATGTAGAGAGGGCATAGGGCATAGAGCATGGCTTTCTGCGGCATTAGGTTAGAGGAGCGGCCCTGCGGGCCTCTAGGTTGGAGGCAGAAGATTCTTGCCTCAAACCTCAAGCGGAGCGATCCTCAAACCTCCAGCCGCGAAGCGCAGTAGTGAGGAGATAAATGCTGTTCGAACTGACTGAAGAAGAAATACTGATTCAAGCGGCGGCGGCGAGATTTGCCAAACAAGAGCTTGAGCCTGCTGCAGCAGAGCTGGATCGCACCAAGAATCGAGATATCCTTCTCACAAGTTTGAAGAAGCTGGCCGAGCTCGGTTTTATGGGTGTGAATATTAGTTCTGAGTACGGGGGTACCGACAGTAACTCGGTGGCCCTGAGTTTAGTCTTGACAGAACTGGGCCGGGGTTGTGCCGCAACCGCAGTGACCACTTCGGTAACCAACATGGTAGCTGAAGCAATTGAGTCCATGGGCACCGAAGCACAGAGGAAAAAGTACCTTAGCAGAATTTGCAGCGGTGAATACCCTGCTGCTGGCTTCGCACTCACTGAGCCTGAGGCCGGGTCCGATGCCTCGGCTGTTTGCACGACTGCGGTTCTCCGGGGAGATCACTGGATTCTCAAGGGGCGGAAAATATTCATTACCAGTGGTGCCTATGCTGGAGTCTTCATTATCTGGGCTGTTGTTGACAAAGACGCACCCAGGGGCGAGGGTATAGGTGCCTTTCTGGTGGAACCAGAGTTTGCGGGCTTTGTGGTGGGCAAAGATGAAGAAAAGATGGGGCAGGTCGGCTCTGCCACCAATGAACTCGTTATGGAAGATTGTCGAGTGCCCCGGGAGAATCTGCTGGGCGACGTTAGCAACGGCTATCGAATCGCAGTTTCAGAGTTGGCCGGAGGGCGGATCGGTATTGGTTCTATGGCGTTGGGCATCGGTTTGGCGGCGATGGATTATGCCAAAGAATATGCCACCCAGCGGGTACAGTTTGGTAGGCCCATTGCCGAATTCCAGGCGATCCAATGTAAACTGGCCGACCGCTACACTGAGCTCGAGGCAGCACGACTATTGCTGCTCCAGGCCGCCCATTTAAAGGACCAGGGTAAAGACTTTACAAAAGCAGCTTCAATGGCCAAGCTTTACGCCTCCGAGTCAGGAAATCGGGCCTGCTATGACGCCATGCAAATTCTTGGAGGATACGGCTATTCTCGTGAATACCCCCTGGAGCGAATGGCCCGAGATGTGCGAGTCTGCACCATCTATGAAGGCACGAGTGAAATCCAGAGGTTGATAATTGCCCGCCAGTTGCTGCGCCAATAGGCGCGCATGGCACAAGGCGCAAGAAGGTTA
>CBFDBW010000171.1:0-6413 GCA_965603145.1 uncultured Syntrophobacterales bacterium | reverse complement strand
AGCGAGACTGAGATGACCGTTCTGTACCAGATACTCAAACGCCTCATTTTACCACCCGGCTTTTTGATCTTGCTCTTGGTGGTCGGTTTTACTTTCAGCTTCTTGAGGTTCCGAAGACTGGGCAGGGTAATCCTGGCTGTCGGTATTTTGTTTCTTTATCTTCTGAGCATCTCACCCACTGCAGACTTGCTATTGACCCCTCTCGAGTCTCAATATACCCCTCTTACTTCTGAGCGACTTCCCAGGACTGGAACCCTGGTAGTGCTCAGCGGCGGCGCCTCGGCGACAGATTACCTGCCGGTCTCAAGTCGGCTAACCCAAAGTTCCACGAAACGGCTTCTTGAGGCGGTTCGACTGTATCACCTCATGGATCGACCCAAAATAGTGATCTCCGGCGGTAGCGGCAATCCTTTTGTACAGGTTACGGAATCAGCGCTTATGCGCGAACTGCTCCTAGATCTTGGGATACCGGGCAAGAGAATTGTGATCGAAGGGAAATCGCGGAATACTTTTGAAAACGGTAGGGCCATTCAGCAATTGCGGCTTACACCCCCCATCGTTCTTATAACCTCGGCCAGCCACATGGAGCGAGTTGCCAAGGTTTTCAAAACGCTCGGCCTACACTTTTTGCCGGCGCCCTGTGATTTCAAGGCTCGCTGGAGTGCGAATGATCCACTTCGCTTCTTCCCCTCAGGAGGGGCACTGAATACCTCCACCGCAGCGATTTACGAATACCTTGGCACCTGGTGGTACGATTTAACGGGAAAGTTCTAACGAGAGTTCATCCTGAAATCCCGCATTGTCATTCTTTGTCGTCCCTGCAATGGTGGGACTCCTCAGAATGACAACCGAAAAAAGGGTTTCTGGATGAGCGCTCACTATTGTTTTAGTGGATTTTTACTCTGGTCATTGTACAGAAAACCACTTATGATGAGAACCAGCCGCGTTCACGCGGCTGGTTCTGTTTTGGCCTGCATTATTCATGAAAGACCTACTGCGGCTTCTCGACACTATTTCATGAACAATACGGGCTAGGGACGGAGACGCATGAAAGTTACAACCATAACAGGTCGAAAGCTTAGGCTGCTGCTCGTAATGGGTATCTCTGCAATGATTGCGGGGATGATTGGAGAAGCGGCGGCCCTCACCCGTAGCGAGGAAAACACCATCCGCGTTTTTCAGCAAGTTTCAGCTGGTGTTGTGAACATCACCACCACAAGCATCGGCCGGGATTTCTTTCTTAATCCTGTACCCGCAGAAGGAAGCGGGTCAGGCGTTATTGTCGATAAAGCAGGCCATATAGTCACCTCCCACCACGTGGTGAACGGCAGCAGTCTTCTGGAAGTGACCCTTGCAGACGGTAGTAGATGGGAGGCCACTCTGGTTGGCAGTTCTCCCAATAGCGATCTGGCGGTGATCAAAATCGAGGCACCGCCAGAACAGCTCACGTCCCTGCGATTGGGCTCTTCGAAGAATCTACGCGTGGGCCAGAAAGTGCTGGCCCTGGGCAACCCATTTGGCCTGGGACAGACACTGACCACGGGAACTATCAGCTCGTTGGGCCGAGATGTTCGGATTAGCCGCGATGTGATCATTCATAATGTCATTCAGGCCGACGCCGCAATCAATCCTGGAAATTCTGGGGGCCCGCTCATCAATTCTGACGGCGAGGTAATCGGTATTAATACTGCCATCTTCAGCCCAACTGGTAGTAGTGTGGGCATAAGCTTTGCCATTCCCGCTGACACGGTACGGAGGATTTTACCAGGCATGGTCTCTATTTGGCCCAAGCTCGTGAGTTGGGCCCTGGCCGTGATACTGGCGGGGGTATTCCTCTGGTGGTTTTGGCGGAAAATACAACCACGGGGGCTGTAATAAGTAGACACTAAGAACTAGACACCAAGCACTAATGACTGAGGACCAGTAGGTTGGTACTATTCAAATAGTGCCTAGTACCTGGTGAAACAGATGAACGCTATGAGCGATGTAGGGTGGGCACTGCCCACCATCCGGATAAATAGGAGGAACGAGAAGGTGAGATTGCGGAAAACGGCTCTGGTTGGCTTGATAGTGGTTTTATTTTTGACTCCAATAAGCATGGCTCAGGCTAGCACCGAAGACGAGCAGAACAACATTGAAGTTTATGAAGCAGCGGCCCTAGGAGTGGTAAACATCACCACCATATCGGTGGAGCGGGACTTCTTCTTCAATATTGTGCCGCGCCAAGGCGCAGGTTCAGGAGCGATCATTGACAACGAGGGTTATATTCTCACCAATTATCACGTAATCCAGGATTCTCGGCGTCTTGAAGTGACTCTGGCCGACGGCAGCAAATGGCAGGGAAAACTGGTGGGAACGGATCCGGACAATGACCTGGCTGTGATCAAGATAGATGCGCCTTCCAACAAACTCACCGTTATCCCTATGGGAGACTCAGATCACTTGCTCGTGGGTCAGAAAGTTCTGGCTATTGGCAATCCTTTTGGCCTGGGACAGACGCTTACCACTGGGGTCATAAGCTCTCTGGGGCGAACCTTGCGGGCTCAAAATACTCTGATGGAGGACATAATCCAAATAGATGCTTCCATCAATCCGGGAAATTCCGGTGGACCCCTGCTTGACTCGAGCGGGAACTTGATCGGTATCAATACTGCAATTTTCAGCCCCACCGGCGCTTCAGTGGGTATAGGATTCGCGGTCCCGGTTAATATTGCCAAACGTATTATTCCGGAACTCATAGCCCAGGGCTATTATGCCTATCCCTGGATCGGTGCAAGCGTGACCACCTTACTTTCTGGGGATTCCAGGGCTCTTGATTTCGCAATAGATAGTGGCGCCCTCATTGTTGAGATTGTCCGTGGCGGTCCGGCGCATAAGGCAGGCTTGCGTGGCGGCAATCGGAGAGTTCGATTGGGTAATCGGATTCTGATTGCAGGTGGCGATGTGGTGGTAGCAGCAGACGGCAAGCCTGTTGGCACGGCTGACGGTCTCATCCGTATAATCAGAGAAAAGCGCCCGGGTGACCTATTGCGGTTGGAGGTCTACAGAGGCGGCTTGCATCGCCGCGATGTCCTGGTACGGCTTGAGGAACGACCGAAGAGGCGGTAAGTAAGCAGTAGGCAGTGAAGAGTCATTTGGGCTAACGCCCGTCATTAGGTCGCTAAGACGCCATAATGACATATGACTATAAAGACTAGCGTCGCCTTATGACAATAAATGACGCCGATGGCATAGTGACAGCGAAGCGTTATGACCGCCACGTCCAGTGACCAAGTGACTATGAATGACAGCACAGCGCAATTACTTTGTAACTTACTTACGCTTAGCGCTCTGTGAGAGGACTGAAAAGTGCCTGAACTTCCTGAGGTGGAAGTGATCCGACGCGGCCTTACTCCCCATTTAGTGGGCCGCACAATCAATCGCGTGGTGATTAGTAATCGCAGGCTGCGGCTTCCTGTACCCCGGGCCAAGTTGAACCTCTGGATACAAAGCGATCGGGTAAAATCCGTGGATCGCCGGGCCAAGTACCTGTTGGTAAAAATGAACAGCGGAGCCATGATGGTGCTGCATCTAGGGATGACCGGCCGTCTGGCTTTCTTTGCCAACGGAGCTCCCAGAGCCGCTCACGACCATCTTCGCTTTGAGTTGGACAGTGGATTGGAACTTCGCTTCAATGACGTTCGGAGGTTCGGCTCAGTGCAGGTCCTTAGTCCCGAGGATGTTGAGGGGACGCAGATATTTGCTGGTCTCGGGCCCGAGCCGCTGGGGCCTGATTTGTCGAGCGACTATTTACTGGAGCGGGCCCGGAGCAAGGTCAGGCCTATTAAGAATTTCCTCATGGATGCGAACGTGGTGGTAGGCATTGGAAATATCTATGCGAATGAAATCCTTTTCGCCGTTGGCATCAAACCCTCACGTGGTGTGGGTACTCTCGGAAAACCGGCATGGGAAAGGGTGATTCAGGCCTGTCGGCAGGTGCTGGAACGGGCCATTGCCTGTGGGGGTACAACCATTTCGGATTATGTTAGAAGTAGTGGCGAAACAGGCTATTTTCAGTGTGAGCTTAGAGTCTACGGTCGTGAAGGGGAGGTGTGCAAGCGCTGTCGCAGCCTGATCAGCCGCCAGGTTCTTGCCGGCCGTGCCACTTTCTTCTGTCCTAAGTGTCAGAAGTAGTATTCTTATTGTAACAGTGCTGGGGATACTTTATCTCTCACAGAGTACGCAGAGCCCTCTGAGGGCTCGAGAGAACCCTGAGCGAAGGCGAAGGGTGAACGGGCGAGAGGTTCTATGAAATTCCCTCGACCACGTCGAAGACGCACTTTGTTTTTAGCAGGCTTGATTCTTCTGGTTGGGATTGTGTGTGGCTCGGCACTTGGGGCTTTTCTGACCCTCAGCCATGACCTTCCATACATCCAAGAGCTGGAGAATTTTCGTCCCAGCTCCGTGACCAAACTATTGTCTGCAGAAGGTAAAGTAATAAGCGAATTCTTTGTTGAGAAGCGTGTTCCTGTGGATCTGGAAGAGATCCCCCCTTGTCTCAGGCAGGCGATTGTTGCCACAGAGGACAGACGTTTTTACGAGCACGCTGGTCTGGATTGGCGCGGCATTGGTCGAGCTCTTCTCAAGGACATCAGGGCAGCTCGCTTCAAGGAGGGGGGGAGCACCATAACCCAGCAGCTAGCCAAAGTATTGTTTCTGAACCCCGAGAAAACCATAACCCGCAAGCTCAAAGAGGCCTTACTGGCCTTGCAGATCGAGAGACGCTATCGCAAGGATGAAATCCTCACCCTCTACCTGAACCAGATATATCTGGGTGGTGGTGCCTATGGAGTGGAAGCCGCGGCCAATGGGTATTTTGGCAAGCATGTCTGGGAGCTGGGCCTAGCCGAGTGTGCCCTCATCGCCGGTTTGCCCAGGGGGCCTACCTTTTACTCCCCACTGGCCAATCAAGACAGAGCTGTTGCTCGCCGGGCCATCGTTCTAAGAAACCTCCTTGATACAGGATACATCACCGAGGAACAATATCAGCAGGCAGTTAAAGAACCCTTGCGCTTGGCGTCCAGATCCAGTGCGGGGACCATGGCGCCTTACTTCGTGTCCTTTGTTCGTCCACAGCTGGAGGAAATCCTGGGGGAAAACCTATTGTATCGGGGTGGTCTTACAATCCAGACCACTATCAAAGAGTACTGGCAAGGGGTGGCAAGAGAAGCATTGCAAAATGGACTTGCGGCGCTTGAGGCTCGCCACCGGACGGAGGATGAAGGAACGGAGCAACCCCAAGGGGCGGTGATAATTTTGGACGCTCACACTGGAATGATCAGAGCAATGGTGGGCGGCCGCAACTATGAGAGCAGCCAGTTTAACCGAGCAACCCAGGCCTACCGGCAGCCGGGTTCAGCATTCAAACCGATCATCTATGCTTACGCGCTGGAGAAGGGCTATACCCAAGCAGACCGCATCTGGGATGCGCCCGTTTCTTATCCCCAGGCGGGAGGAAAAGTATGGGAGCCGCAAAACTATTCCGGCCGTTTTGAGGGTGAGATCACCCTGAGAAAGGGACTGGAAATTTCGGAAAACATAGTGACCATAAAACTTCTGGAGCGGCTGGGGCCAAGTCCGGTAGTTGATTTTGCTCATCACCTGGGAATCGGAAGCGTTCTGCGTTCCAATCTGTCTCTGGCCTTGGGAACCTCTGAGGTGATTTTGTTGGAGCTGGCTTCTGCCTACCAGGTTTTCGCTAATGGGGGCATATGGGTTAAGCCATCAGGCATAGTTGAGGTCCTAGATCACAATGGCAGGTCGTTATGGAAGCCTGTTCCGGCCAGCAGGTTGGTGCTCAGTCAGGAGAGCGGTTACATTCTGACAGATATGCTCAAAGGAGTGATCCAACGGGGCACAGGCAGAGCAGCAAGCCATCTGGCCTGGCCGTTGGCTGGTAAAACCGGCACCACTGAAAAGAGCAAAGATGCGCTATTCGTGGGGTACTCACCAGCCCTGGTTACGGCTGTCTGGGTTGGCAAAGACAGTGGGCGGTCGTTAGGCGAGAAAGAGACCGGCGCCAGGGCGGCACTTCCCGTCTGGCGTGCCATCATGGAAAAGGTGCTTCCTGAAACACGCCCAGAAGATTTTGAAAAACCTGAAGCGATTACATCGGTACGGATGGATGTGCGCAGCGGTCTTCTGGCCAACGGAGAGTGCGAGGAGGTTGCTGAGGCTGCCTTCATCAAGGGCACTGAACCTACCGAATACTGTCCGGACGGCAGGGATCAGCAGTTAGAGAAATTCCACTAAATACTGTGCAACCGGGCACTACGTCTCGTATGTCATTCTGAGGAGTCCCGCAAACGGCGGGGCGACGAAGAATCTCGAGATTCTTCGCGGAGTTTATCCCTTCGACAAGACCTGTCGACGAG